>JAHQVY010000340.1 GCA_019634095.1 Cellvibrionaceae bacterium | reverse complement strand
TCTAATACAAATACCTAATACAAGTACCTAATGCAAGCGCTCGGCAAGGTTTAAAAGTCGGATAAGTTATACCCTTCCCGCATAGCGTTTTAACATACTCGGCACATCCAAAATCAAGGCAATTGTGCCATCACCCGTTATGGTCGCCCCCGCTAAACCCGGCGTGCCCTGCAACATGCGTCCCAAGGGTTTAATCACCACCTCTTCCTGGCCAATTAACTGATCGACCACAAACCCTACGCGGTGGGTACCCACCGATACAATAACAATATGACCTTCCTCAGGCGGTTCTAAGCTCGCGCCTGAGCGATCTCTAACCAGCCAGCGCTTTAAGTGGAATATGGGTATTGCCCGCTCTCGAATCGTAATACATTCCTGACCATCCACCACATTGCTTTTTGTCAAATCCATATGAAAAATCTCATTCACACTCACCAGTGGCAAAGCAAAAGTCTGGGCACCCAGCATAATCATTAAAGTGGGCATAATGGCCAGTGTTAGGGGCACTTTAATGATGAAGGTAGAACCTCTACCGAGCTTGGAATTTATTTCAATAGAGCCGTTAAGCTGGGTGATTTTTGTTTTCACCACATCCATGCCGACGCCGCGACCCGAAACGTCGGAAATTTCGGTTTTGGTAGAAAACCCCGGTGCGAAAATTAAGTTAAACGCTTCCAAGTCGGTAAGCCTCGCCACCGCATCTTGATCGAGCACTCCCTTTTCAACCGCTTTTTGGCGCAATTTATCCGGGTCCATACCACCGCCATCATCGGAAATGGTGAGTAGGATATGATCACCTTCTTGCTCTGCCGCAAGCACCACTTTACCCACTCTCGGCTTGCCATTACTCTCACGTACTGCGGGTAATTCAATACCGTGATCAACTGAATTTCTCACCAAGTGGACTAGGGGGTCGGCCAGTGCTTCAACCAAGTTTTTATCGAGGTCGGTCTCCTCTCCCTGCAGCTCAAGGCTAATTTCTTTTTTTAAGTTGCGCGCCAAATCCCGCACCACACGAGGGAAGCGGCCAAACACTTTTTTAATGGGCTGCATGCGGGTTTTCATTACCGAAGACTGCAGATCTGCGGTGACCACATCCAGGTTGGCAACGGCTTTGCTCAAAGGCTCGTCGCTAGATTCCAAGCCCAAACGCACCAGTCGATTGCGCACCAGCACCAGCTCGCCCACCATGTTCATAATGTCGTCGAGACGCTGGGTGTCAACCCGCACCGTTACTTCAGCTTGCGGCGCTGACGAACCAGCAGCATTGTCGCGAGGCTTGGGTCCGCCCCCGCTCGGTGGCGGTGGTGGTGGCGGGCTTTTGCTCGGCGGCGCCGACTTGATAACCGCCGGCGTGCTGGTTTTAGCGCTTGGCGTTGCCGGCACTTGTTTGGGCGCTGCGGGTTTCTCGGCAGGGGGAGCAGTGGCTGTGGGGGGGCTAACGATATTCTCAGAACTGTCTGGCGATTGCGTTACCGGACCTTTGCCTTTACCGTGTAGCTGGTCGAGCAAATCCTCAAATTCCGCATCAGAGATGGCATCCCCGGCAGCGGTTTTCTCGCTCTCGCCGGCAACGGCGTCGGCACCTGTTGATGCAGCGGGCAATTCTGTACTCGGCGCTTTGCCAACACCGTGGAGTTGATCGAGCAGTGCCTCGAATTCATCGGCAGTTATTTCATCGCCACTGGCAGTGGCTGCCCCGGAATCCGGCGCAGCCGGAGCGGCACTGTCTGATTTTTTATCGGCAACCGGACTGGGTGCTTGTCCCGAGCCGTGCAGTTGATCGAGCAGCGCCTCGAACTCATCCTCGGTAATTTCACCGCCACCGGCTTCGGGGGCCGCGGCGGTTGTTGCCGCCGCAGAATCGGGCGGGACTCCGCCAGTCGCTTCATTCGGCGCCCCGCCATCGAGGGCATCGAGCAAGCCTTCAAATTCTGCATCGCTAAGATCGATATTTTTCGAGGTGTCTGGCGCTGTGTCTGAGCCATTTGGCAACTCAGTATTGGGCGCAGCTTGCTCAGTTTCCGCATTGCCTGCGGCGCTAGAGCTCTCGTCTGCAATATTTTCGCCGGCCACCAAACGACCGAGCTGTTGCAACAGTTCCGGATCCGCTGCCGTCGGTTTCTGCCTCTGGGAGACATCGGCAAACTGCGCATTAACCGTATCCAGAGCGCGCAAAACGACATCCATCAGCTCAGACGTAACCTGCCGTTGGCCATTGCGTAAAATGTCGAACAAGTTTTCTGTAACATGACAACACTCAACCATGTTGTGTAGCTGCAAAAAACCTGCACCGCCCTTTACGGTATGAAAGCCTCGGAATATAGCATTCAGTAGATCTTTATCATCCGGCCGTTGCTCGAGCTCAACTAACTGCTCCGATAGTTGCTCGATTATCTCTCCGGCTTCGACAAGAAAGTCCTGAAGGATATCTTCATCATCGCCAAACGCCATTCACTCGACCCTCAAAAACCCAAACTTGACAGCAAGTCATCCACATCATCCTGACCCGACACGACATCGTCTCGCTTATCAGCATGAATTTGTGGCCCCTCACCCTTTGTCGATGATTCGACAGCAGCAATAGGCTCCCCTTCCGAGTCGAGTCCAGTCACTTTTTCTACTTGACCGGCAATACGCATCAAGTTGACCAATTCTCTCTCTACATCGGTGATTAAACCGATCACCCTCTTTAATACTTGTCCGGTTAAGTCCTGATAACCTTGCTCTAAAATAATATCTTGCAAACTGTTGCTCAATTCTTTCGTTCCCAGTTCCATCTCGCCGAGAAACCCGTCCACCTCACCGTAAAGTCCTTTAAATTCCTCCTTGCTCATTTCTCTGCGTTTGAGTCGCTTCCATTCATCGCGAATGCGGCCAGCCTCTTGGCCTAAATTTGCCGCCACGGGAGCAATCGCCTCGACCTTATCCATGGTGGTGTCTGCGGCTTTTTGAGTCAAATCAATGACATATTGCAAGCGATCTGAGGCATCTCGGATTTCCGAAGTATTAACTTCGGGCGGGTTGGAATCAAAATCAGCATCGACATGAAAGTTAACTATGGCACTATGCAATGCACGAGTTAGCTTTCCCACCGAATTAAAGATGTGACTGTCACGAAGCTCCACCAAGGTATTGATAAGCGATGTGGCTTCGTCGAAGTCATTGTTCTGTAGTTTTTCAACCAGTTGGCTGGAATCTTTTTGCAGTTGAGCTAAAAATTGCTCATTGTGCAATGACGTTTTATTTTCCATGCCCTACCCTTTTAAGTTTCTCAGCTGTCAACGCGTTCAAAAATCTTATCGATTTTTTCCTTCAACACCTGGGCGGTAAAAGGCTTGACAACATAGCCATTGACCCCGGCTTGCGCAGCTTCGATGATTTGATCTCTTTTTGCTTCCGCAGTTACCATTAATACCGGCAACGCAGCGAGCTTGGCATCGGCGCGAACTTCTTTTAACAAATCGATCCCGGTCATGCCTGGCATATTCCAGTCAGTTACCAAGAAATCAAAGTCTCCGCTGCGCAACATCGGCAATGCGGTCGAGCCGTCATCAGCCTCTTGAGTATTTGTAAAACCCAAGTCACGCAATAAGTTTTTAATGATCCGCCGCATTGTCGAAAAATCGTCAACAATGAGGATTTTCATATTCTTGTCCAAGGCAACCTCCGATTAACCATCGCCAGGAAAGGTAGCAAAATATCTTGCATCCCTGCTTTAGTCAGCAAACTATTAACAGGCTAAAACAGTTAAGTATTTAATAATCAAGTCTAGTCTGGAATAAACACCAGTCCACTGTTATTTTCTAAGCAGTAACATAAAAATTTTTCGCTACCGCAAACGGTGACAGTAATGAACATAGCCCATACCGTTAACGTATGAGTTTAGGTGTTAGGCATACCACAAAATTGTTCTTTGCAAAGGCGCGTCAACAATCCTTGCTCGAGTGCTGAATAGCCATTCTATTTAAGGCAACAGAACATTTAGTTTCAGCTTAGCAAGTGGCTGCCCATGCGGCATTAAACTCAAGCGCCGCCCGTCTATCGCCCGTCTATACGCGCAGCGAGCCAGACAAACCGAATAAATTCGCCTTTAAAAGGGGTCAAGTCCAATCACTTAATTTGGCGCGCAACCTTAGCGCTATTTGGCTGTGTATTTGGCTAACACGGGACTCAGAAACACCGAGCACCTTGCCAATTTCCTTTAAATTCATCTCATCGTCATAATACAGCGACAAAACCATTTGCTCTCGCTGAGAAAGATTTTTAATTTCCGCTGCAAGTGCCTTTCTAATAGCGTTGCGATCTAGGGCTGAAGAGGGGCTGTGCTCGTGATAAGGCGCAGCCGGCTCCGTTATCATAGATGAGCGACCATCTTGATCGTCAAGGCTCTCTTCTAGGCTAAATAAACGGGTACAGGCGCTGTCCTGAACAATTTCGTGATACTCGTCCAATGACACTCCCATTTCCCGAGCGACTTCGCAATCTTTAGCATAGCGACCCAGCCTGCTCTCCACGGCTTTAATAGCCGCCGCTACTTTGCGAGAATTGCGATGCACCGATCTTGGGGCCCAATCGCCTCGACGCATTTCATCAACAATGGCGCCGCGGATTCTGATACCGGCATAAGTTTCGAAGCTCGCACCTTTCATGCCGTCAAATTTATGGGAGGCCTCTATTAAGCCCACCATACCCGCTTGGATTAAATCATCTACTTGAATACTTGAAGGCATACGCGCCATCATATGGTGAGCAATTCGCTTCACTAAATAGGCATACTCTTCAACGTTAATCTCACCCGCCGCATCCTGAACATGTAGGAATTTCTTTAAATTGTCCGCTGGAGATACTGCCATGCTGTAAATCTTTAATTATCGAGTTTAATGGCTATTAATGGCTAACTCTCAAGGCGATTGAATACTCGCACTCAGTGCCATGCGACTAATCATTGCCATACGACTAAGTACACACTTAGAAAGTATATCCCCTGTTTTAAACCCGCTTACCTGCGGGTCACTGTGCAGCAGGGGATATACCC
>JAHQVY010000006.1 GCA_019634095.1 Cellvibrionaceae bacterium | reverse complement strand
TATCGACGACGCCGAATCAATCGCCGATACGGGGGATTCGACCTTAGTCATTGCCGCTGATTACGGCGGTTGCTGGGATATTGTGCAAGCGGCAAAAGCCTTGGCAGAAAAAGTGGCCCAGGGGAGCTTAATACCCGAGGCGGTGACCGAGGAGGCAATTACGGAAAATATATCCACTGCCGAATTTCCGCCGCTGGATTTATTGATTCGCACCGGGGGCGAAAAACGGATTAGTAATTTCCTTTTATGGCAGGCAGCCTACGCCGAGCTATATTTTTCGGAGTTGCTGTGGCCAGAGTTTGACGGCAGCGCTCTTAAAGCGGCGAAAGCAGATTATTTACAGCGTCAGCGGCGGTTTGGCAAAACGGGCGACCAGGTGTCTAAAGAGGTTGTCGGTGCTTAGACAGCGTGTTGTTACAGCCTCGGTTCTCGCCACTGCCTTTTTGCTGGTGCTTTTTTACGGGCCTTGGCAAATATTTGCAGCCTTTACTGGGCTGGTATTTTTGCTATCCAGTTGGGAGTGGGCAGATTTGTCTGGCTTTTCTTCCAAAGTGTCGCGCAGCTGTTACACGGCACTGACCTTGATTTTGGGTTTAGGCTTGGGCTGGGCTGCGGGCTGGGGTTATCAAAAACCTTGGTTGCAATTGTTCTTCTCAGCTGTAGTTTGTTGGTGGGTGATAGCCTTAGTGTTGGTGAAAGGCTACCCTGGAAATACGGCGCTGTGGGGTGGCAAATGGGTTCGGGCATTTATGGGCTGGTTGGTGTTGCTGCCGGCCTGGATCGCGTGCATTTATCTGCGCAGCGATGGTCTGGGGCCCTGGGTGGTGCTTCTGGTGGTGCTCATTGTCGCCACCGCGGATATAACCGCTTTTTTTGCTGGCCGGGCTTTTGGCAAGCGCAAATTGGCGCCGCGGGTGAGTCCGGGGAAGTCTTGGGAAGGGGTGTGGGCCGGTATGGCGCTGGCGGCTCTGCTCGGGCTGTGTTACAACCTGTTTTTCGAGGGTATCAGTTGGCTGAATTTGGTGATCATAATTTTGCCCACCGCTTTTGCCTCCGTGCTCGGTGATCTGCTGGAAAGCATGGTGAAACGTCATCGGGGAGTGAAAGATAGCGGCTCCTTATTGCCCGGGCACGGCGGTTTACTCGACAGGGTCGATGGTTTGGTGGCCGCTGGGCCAACCTTCTCACTTCTGGTTCTCTTTACCGGTTGGTCGCTATAGTGAGCGGCGTAGACGCGCTGACGGTTCTCGGTTCTACCGGCTCCATAGGCTCGAGCACCCTGGATGTTTTGTCACGGCACAGCGATAGGTTCCGCGTATTTGCCTTGACTGCCAATACTCAAGTGGCACTGCTCGCGCAGCAATGCGCGCGCTTTGAACCGCGATTTGCCGTAGTGATGACCGACAAAGCCGCTCAGACACTGCGCGCCTTGCTCGCCGAGAGAAAAGTCGCCACCGAGGTATTGTGCGGTTTGCAGAGCTTAATTGAGGTGGCCAGTGCCGTGGAAGCGAACACAGTGGTGGCCGCAATTGTTGGTGCGGCGGGACTAGAACCCACTATGGCTGCGGTGGGTGCCGGCAAGAAGGTACTGCTGGCCAATAAAGAAGCCTTGGTGATGGGGGGCCGACTGTTTACCTCAGCGGTGAAGGCCAGTGGCGCGGTGTTGCTGCCAGTAGACAGCGAGCACAACGCGATTTTTCAATGTCTGCCCTCGGGTTTTACTTGCCTGCAAGCATGCGGGGTACGCAAAATTTTATTGACCGGGTCGGGCGGTCCATTTCGCGAAACGGACCGCGCAGCTTTGACCGCAGTTACTCCCGCCCAAGCGGTGGCTCACCCCAATTGGTCCATGGGGAGAAAAATTTCCGTAGATAGCGCCACCATGATGAATAAGGGGTTGGAATTTATCGAGGCCTGTTGGCTATTCGATGCCGCCCCGAAGGATATCGAGGTGGTGGTGCACCCGCAAAGCATTATTCACTCTATGGTGGAGTACCTCGATGGCTCCATTGTGGCACAAATGGGGCGACCCGATATGCGAACGCCCATCGCTCACTGCTTGGCATGGCCGCAACGCATTAATGCCGCGGTGGAGCCTTTAGATTTATTCGCGCTGCGCGGCCTCGATTTTTATCCTCCGGATTTTGGGCGTTTTCCCTGCCTAAAAATGGCGATGCAGGCTATGAGTGAGGGCGGCAGCTACCCAGTGGCGTTGAATGCGGCAAACGAAATAGCGGTGGACGCATTTTTGGACGAAACCATAGGTTACTTGCAGATTGCAGAAGTTCTGGCATCTGTCATGGATGTGTGGCGCGGTGGCGAACCAGAATCATTGCTCGCTGTCAAAGAGGCTGATTTTGAGGCGAGGCTGGCCGCAGAGTCGGAAATTGATCGTTTGAGACGATAAGCGGTTGCGATATTAACGAATAGATGGAGCAAAGGTGTTTAGTAATTTCGACCCGACAACTATCCTGTGGTTTTTGGTTTCGCTGACCATCCTGGTTGCCATCCACGAGTTTGGCCACTTTTATGTGGCGCGGCGCAGTGGCGTAAAAGTACTGCGCTTTTCCATTGGCTTTGGACCGCGACTTTTTGGGTGGCGTGACAAACAGGGAACCGAATACGCTTTTTCTGCCATTCCGCTCGGTGGATATGTGAAGATGCTCGGCGAGCGTGACGAGGATTTTGACCCAGCTGATTCACATATGGCACACGATAAAAAATCGGTGCCGGCGCGTATTGCCATCGCCGCTGCCGGTCCGCTGGCGAATTTTATTCTCGCTATTTTACTGTATTGGGTATTTTTTATTAATGGTACGTTTGCCCTGAGTCCGGTGATTGGCGAGGTTGAATCAGATTCCATCGCCTCCCAAGCCGGCTTGGAAGCGGGGCAACAAATTGTTGCCATTGACGGCGCCAGCACCGCAACACAGCGAGATGTACTGATTGCGCTGTTGGGACGGCTGGGGGAAACTGGCGACATTGAG
Source organism: Cellvibrionaceae bacterium (assembly GCA_019634095.1). Taxonomy (GTDB): domain Bacteria; phylum Pseudomonadota; class Gammaproteobacteria; order Pseudomonadales; family Cellvibrionaceae; genus JAHQVY01. The sequence goes on along the minus strand of JAHQVY010000006.1, from coordinate 2,975 downwards.
TTTTCCCTAAAATATCCGAACTCCGACTATATCTATGAATCTAAAGCGAAGCTGGAAAAATGGCTCCAAGGAGCCGAATCACCCGATCCTATCGCGGGTATTGGTATCGCTTTTTACCGGCCACCGGTGAGTCGCGAAATCCACCAAGTGGTGGGCGGCAGTGCTGCGGAAGCAGCGGGCATGCGCGCGGGTGATATTGTTGTGGGTGCCGATGGGCGCTCTTTTCAAAGTTGGCAAGAGTGGACCGAGTATGTGAAAGCACGCCCCGAGCAAGGTATTCAATTGGAGGTCGAACGAGAGGGAGAGCGACTTACTTTGGCGTTAACTCCCGCGAAACATACCTTGCCCTCCGGCGAAGTCATTGGTCGCGCCGGGGTTGCCGGTCAATTGGAGCCCTGGCCAGACGGCATGCTCACCAAGCAGCGTTTTGGTGTAATCGAGGCTTTTGTCGAGTCGGTAGGCAAAACTTGGGAAACTGCGGGCATTGCCTTAATGTCCACAAAAAAAGTTATTTTCGGCGAAATATCCGTGAAGAACTTGAGTGGTCCCATCGGCATTGCTAAAGTTGCCGGCGATTCCGGAAGAGCGGGAGCACTCAGCTTTCTCCAGTTTCTTGCGTATATGAGTGTTTTGCTCGGTGTATTAAACCTACTTCCCATACCCATGTTAGATGGAGGTCACATCCTGTTTTATACCGTTGAATGGATTAAAGGCAGCCCCCTGCCAGAAAAGGTGCAATTTATTGGTTACCAAGCTGGGCTGGTTATGATCTTGGCTGTCACGGTCATCGCTTTTTACAACGACATTCTGCGCCTGTAAGTGTGCAGAATCTTGCCAATCAATAGATAAATAAAATTCGTACCACATCCTGAATAAATAACTATGAAGCGAGTTTTGGTTAGTTTAGTTCTGGCGGCCCTGTCTTCGCCGGTATTTTCATTGGATTTTCGCATTGGCGATATTCGTTTAGAAGGTTTGCAGAGAGTTTCTGCCAGCCCTGTTTTTGCCGCCATGCCGGTGAAAGTGGGAGACTATGTAAATGATGAAAATGTTCGCCAGGTGATGCGCGATCTTTTCGCTACCGGTTTTTTCTCTAATATTCAGGTGGCGCGTGATGCCAATGTTTTAATTGTGGTATTGCAAGAGCGGCCTGCGATTAAATCCATCGAAATTGATGGTAACAAAGCGATAAAAACTGAACAGCTTACCGAAGTGATGAATGACAATGATTTGCGCGAGGGTGAAATTCTGCAGCGCGATACTTTGCAGGGCATTGCACGGGAGTTGGAGCGCCAATATGTTTCGCGGGCGCGCTACGGTGCATCGGTGGAAACTAAAGTTGAAGAATTGCCCAATAATATGGTGAAAATCAACATTGACGTCGATGAGGGCAAGGCGGCAAAAATTAAGCACTTTAATATCGTGGGCAATAGCAAATACAGCGATAAAGAGCTACTCAAGCTATTGGAATTGTCGGAATCTAAGTGGAATTCAATTTTCACCAGTTCAGATAAATACGCCAAAGAAAAGTTAACCGGCGATATCGAAACGCTGGAGTCGTTTTATCTCAACCGCGGTTATCTCGACTTTGAAGTCTTATCGACACAGATTTCTATCGCCCCGAATAAAGAGTCGGTGTATATCACGCTCAATATTCAAGAGGGTGAGATTTACCAGGTGTCTTCGATTGATATCGCCGGCGATCCGATTTTCCCCGAAGAGCGCGTTAGGCGTTTAGTGCTGCTCCGCGAAGGTGATACTTTTTCGCAGCGACGCATGACCGATACCTCTGAGTATATTTCGACACTGTTGGGTAATTCTGGCTATACCAATGTTAAGGTGGAGGGTGTACCCAAGAAAAACAAAGATGACAGCACCGTCGATTTGACATTTTTTATCGACCCCGGTAAGCGGGTTTACGTGCGGCGAGTTGAGTTTCGCGGTAATACCAAAACCGCCGACCACGTGTTGCGTCGCGAAATGCGGCAGTTCGAGGGGGCCTCTGCGTCGAATGCGCGCATTGAGCAATCTAAAGTGCGTTTAGAGCGCTTGGGCTTTTTTAAAGAGGTGCGGGTGGAAACCCGAGACGTGCCCGGGGCTTCCGATCTCATCGATGTTGAATACAGCGTAGAGGAACAGTCCTCGGGCAGTATTAGTGCCAGTATTGGTTATGCCCAGCAGACCGGGGTAAACATTGGGGTTAATGTGCAACAAACTAACTGGTTGGGTTCGGGTAAAGAAGTGTCGTTTGGCATCAATAGAAACCTGTACCAAACCTTATATAGTTTTTCTTATACCGACCCCTATTTCACTCCAGAGGGGGTGAGCCGGGGCTTGAGCTTGTATTACCGAACCCGCGATTACGACAGAATTAATGTCTCGCAGTACTCCACTGATTCTTACGGCGGTTTTATGAGCTTCGGTTATCCCATTTCCGAAATTAGCCGTGTCCGTTTTAGCCTGGGTTTAACGAATCAGTCGGTTGAGACAGGAGATTTCGCACCCAAAGAAATTATTGGTAGCCCGCAACTGATTGATGGCTTTGATACCCAATATGTTCGGCAGACAGACTACGAGGCTTCGCGGTTTTTCACCGATCCGTACCAGTTGGATTCCTTCCGCATCACTGAGGCGGAACTCGATAATTATGAACCGGGTTTTATTGACAAATTTGGTAGCGAATTCAACAGCGCTACTTTTGATTTATCCTGGAGTCGCATTACCTTAAACCGCGGTATTCTTGCTACTCGAGGTAATTCGCAGCGTATTACCTTCGAGGCCACCGTACCGGGCAGCGATTTAGAATATTATAAGTTGTTATACAATGCTCAGCTGTTTGCGCCCATTAGCCGCAATTTTACCCTGCGATTTAAAACTCGCCTCGGTTATGGTAATGGCTATGGAAAAATGGACGAGCTACCGTTTTTTGAAAACTTCTTTGGTGGCGGTTTTGGTTCTGTGCGCGGCTACGAGCG
>JAHQVY010000339.1 GCA_019634095.1 Cellvibrionaceae bacterium | reverse complement strand
TCGCTAAAAAAGCCACTGCACACTGTGGGTGTTTATCATCGTAGATAAGGTTTTGCGGCATGAGCTGATACAGTTTTTAGCGTAGGCGCAATATTGGGGAGTAAATTGTTAGCGTTGCTTAGAAACAAAACGACTTAAGCCAGCCAACTGCAGGTCAGCCAACTGCAGGTCAGCCAAATACATAGACGAGTAGCGGCAAAACAACATCAAGCACCCACAAAACTACATCAAGCACCCATAAAACTAAAATAATTTATTTTAATTAATGAGCAAGCTCTTGTGCATTTCCACATCGTAAATTGCAAAACAATAAAGCGGCACCCAGGGAAATTGAGGGCGTACAACATTTAAGGGCTCGTATTAAAAACAAGCGGCATTTACCCGTAAAAATAATACCAACAGTTTAAAACCCCAACTCGCAAGGGTCGGCAATTTGCTTGCGGCAATAAATTCACAGCGGGCTTAACAGCTTATACGTTGTTGTTGGTACATTGGGTACCAAATAAAAAAACGACTGCGCAGACAAAACATGCTTTGCCTAACTGCTGGCCTTCCCGCTTTGGTAAGCAGGCTATAACTTTAACCTAAATTAGCCAGTTGGATCGTAGCGAGGGCGTTCAAGGGGCTGAAATTAGCGTGAATTTTTTAACTTTTGCGGCAAATTCGTAGTCACTCTACGGGTGCAGCCGCCAAATTGAAAAAACACTTTCATTTCAGTTAATTGGGCGTCCGCAGTAGTTCCGACTGATTAATTTAGGTTTAACATTTGAGCTAAAAAAGCGGTCAACACTACCCTCAGCCCCCCGCCCCGGGCTGCGATTCAACTGATTAATTTTGGTTTATGCAAAATGCAAAGTTGCGGTTAAGTCGTCACTTTCTAGATAGCTAATCAGTTAGTTAGACAGTTTGGTTAGATAGTTTAGTTGCTTAGTTAGTGAGACAGTTAGACCGTTTAGTTAGATAGCTAGTTAGCTATCTAATTATCATGCCTTAAAAATTATAAAAAGAGTCGGGCTTTATCGCTATGTACGCTTGAATTTTCTGAGACGGTGAGGGCGAAAGTGAAGTCGAGCTCCATCGGCTGTGCCTGCCTCGCTAATTCATAGGAATGGGGTTCAAGTATTTATGTTCATTGTTTAGTTGGGTATTAACGGCTTAAAAAAATGGAGTGCATGCCTCATGGGATGTCATGTAAATGCATTAACTTATTGTTAACTTGATTTGTGTCTACAAAGTTGTATGCCTTTGTTCATCGTTGCTAAGGGTGAACACACTGGTGAGCGTAATAGTGAACAAGGTAGTGGGCTCAGCGCTGCACTTAATGGTTTTGTTTCAGCGAGAAAATCCTATGTTAAACCTAATATCAGAAGAATCTAAACTGGGTGAGTTAATGCCTAAGCGCGGTAAGTGTTTACCGCTTACCATTGCGCAGCGCGGGCTTTGGGCGGCAGAGAAAATTGGGCCTGCCAACGCGATGCACAGTATTGCTGAATATTTGGAAATACACGGCGATGTGGATGTAGAGCTTTTTTTAAAGGCATTACAACAGCTTGCTGCAGAAGCGGAAACACTGCGGGTGCAGATTAAAGAGCTTAACGGTTTACCCTACCAAATAGTGGCGCCAATGTACCAGGGCGAGTTTCCCTACCTGGATTTTAGCGGCAATGCCGACTCTCCGGGCCGAGCCCTAGCCTGGATGCAGCAGGAGGTGAAACGCCCGCTTAAATTGGCCAGTGACCCGCTGTGGTTTAACGCATTAATTAAAGTGGCGCAAGGCCGCTATTTTTGGTACCAACGCAGCCATCACATTATTATGGACGGCTTTAGCGGCGGTTTGGTGGCGCGGCGTGTGTCGGAAATTTACAATGCGCAGCTCGCGGGGGAACAAGCTCCCGCCGCGCGGTTTGGCTCCTTGGAAAGCCTCGTTGAGAAAGAAAGTCATTATCGCGATTCACCGCGTTTCATTAAAGATAAGCGCTACTGGCAAAGCGTATTAGCGCAGCTGCCGGAGCCGGTATCTTTGGCTAAACAATGGCTGCCGTCGTCGAGCCAAATTTTGCGGGAAACACAACATTTGCCGCAGTGCATTGCCGAGCCTCTGCGGCAGTTGGCGCAGCGTATGAATTGCAGTGTGCCGCAAACCTTGATTGCGCTGACGGCGGTTTACCTTTACCGCATGAGTGCCTGCGGCGACGATTTTATTTTGGGCGTGCCGGTAACGGCGAGAAGCAGTCGCGAAATGCGCAGAGTTCCGGCCATGGTGGCCAATGCGCTGCCACTTCGCTTGCGCATTACACCTAAAATGCGCTTTTGTGATTTGCTGCAACAGGTTTCGCGCAGCATGGCGCGAGCCTTGCGCCATCAGCAGTACCGCTATGAGGATATGCGGCGCGATTTAAATATGACCGCCGATGGCCAGCAAATCGTGCGCCTGGGGGTGAATGTCGAGCCTTTTGACTGCCGCATCCACTTTGGCAAGCACCCGGTGAGTATTCATAACCTGTGCAATGCCGCCATCGAAGATTTAACCATTTTTATTTACGACCACAGCGGTGATGCAGAGATCGATATCGATATCGATGCCAACGCCGGGCTCTACAGCCAGGAAGAATTAGCCAACCATGGTCGGCGTTTGCTGGCCATGATGGCCAAATTGGTGGCCCAGCCCGAGCAGGATATTCAGCGGGTTGACCTGCTAGATTGCCTCGAGCGCCGCAAAATACTGGAAGTTTGGAATAATACGGCGGCGGACATAGCGCCGGCTGCGGTGATCGATCGCTTCTGGGCCGAGGTGGAAAAAAACCCGCAGCGCCCGGCGGTAATTAGCGACCACGCCACACTGAGCTATGGAGAATTAGCGCAGCGAGTGCATAGCTGCGCCGGGCAACTGGCATCCGCTGGGGTGGCCAGCGGTTCGATTGTGGCTTTGGCACAGCCGCGTCGCAGCGATATGCTGGTGGCCTTGCTGGCAGTGCTGCAAACCGGGGCGGCCTATCTGCCCCTGGATATGGCTTGGCCGCCAGCCCGTTTGCACAGCATTGTGCAACAGGCCCAGCCGGCGGCCTTATTGGCGCATTCTGAGCAGCCCCTAGCGCAGCGCATTACAGAACTGTGCCCAACACTGCATATAGATAAGCTGCCTGCTGAGTTATCCCATTCAGCGTTGCCCTTGCCGAGTTGGAACGCGGATGCTCGCGCGTATGTGATTTATACCTCGGGCTCTAGCGGTGAGCCCAAAGGTGTGGTTGTGACCCAAAGTGCATTGTGCAATGTGTTGGTGGCCATGCAAGAGCAATTGCAACTGCATAGCGGCGACCGCGTTCTGGCCACCACCACGGTGGCCTTCGATATTGCTGCAATCGAATTGCTTTTGCCGCTGATAACCGGTGCTGCGGTAGTGCTGGCAGGCGCAAAACACCTGAGTGAACCGCGAGCGCTGGTTGACTATAGCCGGCGCCAAGGGGTGACGGTTATGCAGGCGACACCATCTCTCTGGCAAATGTTGGTACCGCGCTACAGCAACGCGCTGCGCGGCGTGCGCCCGCTTTGCTGTGGTGAGGCACTCAGCGGCCAGCTCGCTCGCGACCTCGCCACCCTAAGGCAGCCCGTGCTCAACCTTTACGGGCCTACCGAAGCGACCATCTTTGCCACGCAAATGGTTTTAAAGAGCCCGCAAGATTTTGACGCCCCACCCATTGGACGACCGCTGCGCAATGTGAGAGTGTACGTGCTAGACCGGCAGATGCAGCCGCTGCCACCGGGGGTAGAAGGGGATCTTTACATTGCCGGCGAGGGTTTAGCCAGGGGCTATTTGCAGCGCGACGACTTAACCCAAGCGGCATTTATCCAACATCCAATCGATGCCAGCGGGCGCCTGTACCGCAGCGGCGACAGAGCGCGTTGGCGCGACGACGGGGTGCTGGAATATTTAGGCCGGGCAGACAAGCAGATAAAAATTCGCGGCTACCGGGTAGAGTTGGGTGAAGTAGAGGCCTGTTTAAACGCCTGCGCCGAGGTGCAGCAAAGTGCGGTTGTTTGCGATTGCAGCGCGGGAGGCCAAACCCTAGTGGCCTATGTGGTGCCTGCCAACCCTCGTCAATCCAACTCAGGGCTTTCCGATTCAGGGCTTTCCAACGCAGCCCTTTCCAACTCAGAGCACTCCAACTTTGCCCACTCCAACTCAGGCCAGGGTGCGGCGCTTAGCGTGAACAAGCACAGCCTGTTGAGCAAGCTGGAAGCTTCCCTGCCCAGCTATATGCTGCCAACGCAAATTGTGCCCTTGCCGCAATTGCCTCTCACCGCCAATGGCAAACTGGACCGACAGGCCCTGCCTGCTGCATCCGTGAGCCGGCCTGCCGATACGGGTTACGTCGCTCCCAGAACCGCAATGGAAGCGTCGCTGGCGGCCATTTGGCAGCAGGTGCTGGGCCTGGAGCGCGTTGGTATTTACGACGACTTTTTCCAGCTGGGCGGGAATTCTTTTAATGTGGCGGAGGTCTTGGCAGCGATTCGGCAAAAAATGGCTTTAGATCTCCCCTTAGTCGCACTGTTCAAGGCGTCTACCATTGGTGAGTTAGCCACCCAGCTGCAGCAAAACTGCGCCCAGGATTTACTGCAGCCGCTGCTGCAGATTAAACCCGGTGCTGCTACACCTTTGTTTTGCATTCATCCGGTGCTGGGCTTGTCTTGGTCCTACAGTGCTCTGCTCAAGCATTTGCCCCAGGAAACGGCTGTTTACGGCCTGCAGGCGGCCAGCTTGTATCGCGGTGAAGAACCGCCGGCTTCCATTGAGGAGATGGCTCAGCGCTACCTGCGGCACATTCGCCATATCCAACCCAGGGGGCCATATCAGCTGCTCGGCTGGTCCATGGGCGGTTTAGTGGCCCACGCCATTGTCGAGGCTTTGCAGCAGCAAGGCGAGCAGGTGAGTTTTTTCGGCATGCTCGACAGCTATCTCTTTCGCCAATCGCCGCCGCAGCAGCCCGCCGACTTAGTGCGTTCTGGACTAAAATTTTTGGGCTATGAACCCGATAAGCTGCAGCAAGTACCTCACAATATGCAGGCGCTCGGGGAATATCTGTGTAGCGAATACGGTATTCGCTCGCTGCCTGCGGTTCAGGCCTTGCAAAAAGACTACCCGCGAATTCTGGAACATCTCAGCCACACTGTGGAACACAACCTCAGCTTGGCGCGTCGGTTTCAGCCCGGGGGCGCGGTGAATAAACTGCTATTTTTTGTTGCCGATAAAAGCCAAACCGGCACGGTGGACAAACTGTTGCATCACAGCGCCGCGGCTTGGCAGCCCTATGTGAGCCAGGCAGTGGAGGTGAGTTATCTTCCCTGTACGCATCAAGAGATGTTAAATGCCAATTTCGCGGCTACCATTGGCCGCGAAATTGGCAAGCGCCTGCTGCGCGACGGGCCTGGCGATTAATTTCGGATCATCGTTGGGCTGCACCGAAAATACCGAGCGGCTGCTGCCGGGGGTAGGCTGCAGTCCAGCGCCTGGGGCCTTGTGAAGGTGGCTGCGCTTGCCGGCAGCTTCGGGATAAAACCATTTAATGAAAACAGCGACCAAAACCGCGATAAATACCGACCAGCCGGCGGTGGCAGCGCTGCCCGCCGCTGGCGTGAGCGGCGAAGCGCTGCGTTACCACAGCCTAGATAATTTGCGCGCCAGCGCTATGCTGCTGGGCGTGGTGTTTCACGCAGCCCTGGCCTACAGCCCCCTACTAAGCCAAACGTGGCCCAGCGCCGACGGCAGCGCTGCCGCCAGTATCGATTTTTTTGTATGGTTATCCCACACTTTTCGCATGCCACTGTTTTTTCTTATCGCCGGTTTTTTTGCGAATTTAATGATTACCAAACGCAGCCTAAAGGCATTTATGCTGAATCGCTGTTTGCGCGTTGCGCTGCCTTTTATTATTTTTTGGCCCCTAATTAGCTTGGTGTTGGTGGCGGTGTTATATATAGGGCTGACTTGGCTGGCGGTAAATACCCCGGCGTTAAACGCCATCGAAAAGCTGCTGCAAAACCCAGAACCGGGGCAACAATCGCTGACTTTGCTGTCCACGGGTCACCTGTGGTTTCTTTATTATTTGTTAATCTTTTACCTGCTCGCCGCTTTGGCAAAAAAGTTTTTATCCTTGCCCTCTAAGTGGCTTCAATGCTTGGTTTCTCCGGCGATGTTGCTCGGCATCTGGCCTCTAATTGCCGCCCTGGCCCTGCTCGGGCAGCCCATGCCTCACCCGCCACCGGCAAGCCTTTTACCCGCACCCTGGGCCGTAATTTTTTACGGCCAGTTCTTTTTTGTGGGTTGGCTGTATTACGGCAAGCAGCCTATGCTAAATGGGCTTTACCGCCAGCAAGCGGTGTTGTTGCTGTTTTGCGCGCTGCTCAGTGGCGTGTTTTTTTTACATTTACCGCAGCCTATTACGGTAGAGGGGGTGGCGGCTTTTCTTAACCAATCGCCTATTATGGAAAGATCGCACTGGGTGTTGGTTTTAGCTACGGCCTTTCTCGCTTGGTATGTATCGATATTGTGTGTAATGCAGGCGCGCAAATATTTTGCAGTGGCAAACCCGGTAATGCGCTACCTTGCCGATGCCTCCTACTGGACCTATTTGGTGCATTTGCCCTTGGTATATATCATGCAAATGTTGTTTTACTTTACCCAGTGGCCCATTTTAATTGAATTGTGTTTGTCCGTCGGGCTTACCTTAGTTATCTGCTTTGCCAGTTACCAGTTGGCGGTTCGCAATACTTTCGTTGGCCGCTTCTTAAATGGCCGTCGCAACAGCCGCTAGCAAGCCAGGGAGGGCGCCGGGGCGGCGCCGCTTAACTTTAGGCTACAGCTTAACTGCGAAAAAACGCAATCATTTGGTCCATTTCTTTAGTTTGCGCGGCCATACTTTCGCTGGCGGCGGAAGCTTCTTCCACCAAAGCCGCGTTTTGCTGGGTCATCTGGTCCATCTGTTCGACAGCTTGATTAACCTGTTCGATACCCTGAGTTTGTTCTTGCGCGCTCTGGGCGATTTCGCTAATGGTTTTGCCCACTTTTTCAATCTCTAGCACAATGGTGTGCAGTCTATCCCCCGACTCTTGCACCAATCGAGAACCGTCTTCAACCTTAGACTCGGAATCTTGAATTAAGTCTTTGATTTCTTTTGCCGCGCTGGCGGAGCGTTGCGCGAGGTTCCTGACTTCGCCGGCAACCACGGCAAAGCCGCGTCCTTGCTCACCGGCGCGGGCGGCTTCAACCGCAGCATTTAATGCCAATAAATTGGTTTGAAAGGCGATTTCATCGATCACGCCAATAATATTGGCGATCTTGCTACTGGCTTCAGAAATTTCTGACATGGCTTTTGCGGTGGCCTGCACCGAATCGTTACCTTGCCGGGCAATGTCTACCGAGTCCATGGTTAAAGTATTAACCTGGGTGGCGTTTTCTCCACTTTTGCGAACGATGTTAATCATCTGCTCCATACTGGCAGCGGTTTGCTCGAGTGAGGAGGCTTGCTCTTCGGTTCGGCGGCTCAAGTCAGCATTGCCCGAAGATATTTCCGCTGCGCTGCGAGCAATAGACGAAGATGAATTGGAAATGTTATGCATAACGGTGCGCAACTTATCCATCGAGGTGTTGGCGTCCGTTTTAAGTTGTGCAAATACGCCTTCGTAATCTCCTTCAATGTTTCTGTTGAGGTTGCCGTTGGCCAGGGCAGAAAAAACGCCCAAAACGTCGTTCATGGCGTGGTTGGTGGTGTTCAAAATACCGTTTAAGCCCTCGGCAATGGTGCGGAAGAATCCAGATTTATTGCTTAAATCGACGGATTTACTGAAATCGCCCGCGGTGGCTGCCTTGATTATGCCGTCAATTTCCCGCTCTATATGCACTTCTTCGCTGCGGTCGCTCCATTCCACCACGGCGCCGATACGCTGTCCGCTGTCGCTGTGTACGGGGTTTACCGACAAGGCAAAGGTACGCTCCCCCACGGTGATTTGGGTGTTGTAAGCCTGATTTAAACCACTGATAAGTTGTCGTTGGTGCTGTGGTTTTTTGTGGAAAGTGTCGATGTTCGCGCCCATAAGATTTTGCATATTAAACTGGGGTAACTCTTGGCGAATATCGGATTCCGCCTCGCGCATCATTTGGTCGAGCGCACCATTCATGTAAATAATATTGAAATTCTCGTCGGCAATCATGGTGCTTGTAGACGAGCTGTCCAGGGCTTGGCGAATGCGCTGGTTCTCTTCCGCAATGCGTTTCGTTTGCGCTTCTTGCTGCAATTGTTCAGTAATATTTTGCCACTCCACCACCGCACCGAGAAAGCGCCCTTTATCGTCGCGAATTGGGCTTGTGGTTAGGTTAATTGTGAGGCCGGAGATTTTGATCTGGCTGCGCTGGGAATCGGTTAAATTCTGCATTAACTGGCGATTATGGCTCGGATTTTGGTGGAATCTATCGATACTCTGCCCCACCAGATTTTCGGCGCGAAAGTTGGGCAGGCTTTGCTGCAAACTTGTTTCGATATCTCGCATCAGTTGTTGGTTGGAATCGTTCAGGTAAACAATATTAAAGTTTTCGTCGGCAATCATGACCGCGGTGGCGGATACATCGAGAGCTTGTTTAACGATAAGTGCGTCCTGGGCCTGTTGTTGAGCTTGTTCCGCTAAAACGGCTGTTTCCTCTGCCTTTGCTTTGGCAAGTTGCGCTTGCGCTTGCTGCGCTTTGTGCGCTTGTGCAACTTGTTCCACCGCGGAATTAACCCCGCGGCTTAGGGTGGCTAATTCGCCGGGGTAGTCCCCAGACACCCGCTGGTTAAAATGGCCTTGCCCCAGGTTGTCGAGTACTTGGTTGGTGTTGGAAATAGCTTGCGAGAGTTTGCCGAGCAAGGAATAAAATGCGCGACTAGTAACGCCAATTTCATCGCTATGATGATTGGTATTGTGTAATTGGAAGTTGCCGTCTGCGGCCACTTGCTGAATCGATGCGCTTAATTTTAAAATAGGCGCGCTCATTATTTTGGCGATATATATGGCGGCAAACAAGATAAGCGCAATACCAATAATAGCTACCACAATCACGGTATTGCGCAGTTGGGTAACACCGGCAAAGGCTTCTTCGCTGGAAATTTCAGCAATGATGGCCCAAGTGAACCCCCCTACAGAAAGCGGCCCATAGGCCGATAGTACGGTGTCGCCGGCATAATTTGCGGTGACGATTTTACCGTGTTTACCCGACAGAGCGTCGGTCACTGGCTGAGTATTTACCGCCCCCTGGTCGGGGTTTTTGAACGAGGCACTCACTGTGTGCTTCTCGGCATCTAGGTAGGAGTCTGAACGCATCAGGTGGTTGGGGCCTACCAAATAACTCTCGCCAGTTTTACCCATACCGGCTCGAGAACTCATAATGGCATTAATGGGTTCGAGGGGCATTTGAAAAATTAACACGCCCTGGGTGACGCCTTGTTTTACAATGGGGGTTGCCGCAAAGCTCGCCGGAGCTTCGTAAGAGGGAAGGTAGGGCTGATAATCCTCTATAATTACGTCACCTGCAGCTAAGTTTCTCGCCCTTTTAAAAGCTTCGGCAAAGTTGGTGTTAGCGTAGGGCCCGGTGAGTAGCGATGTCGCGTAGTCCAGTTCTTTAAACACCGAGTAAACAATTTTTCCCGTTTCCGGGTCGACAATAAAAATATCGTAATAACCAAACTTTTCTAAGAAATCGCGGATGCCGGGGTGAACAATGGCATGTTGTTGGTGGTACTGCGCTGCTCCTTCAGCTTTATCTAGCAAGTGCTTGTCGCCGAGTGGGTGAGGGCTAGCTTGGATGTAGGCATGCTGCAGAACGGCTGCGGTATCAGAAATTCCACCAAGCAAGCTATCGGTATTTACGGCGTTGCCCTGGTTTTCTTGTTGGTATTTCTCTGCGAATTGTTGGGTGTAATATTGATTTAACTCGTTACGCAACTTGAAAATATCGCTAGTATCGAGACCTTCTTGGGTAACCACGCTTGTAAAAGCGTCTTTAAAATCGCCGGTTGCCGTTTGGATTTCAGGGCTGTTCGCCATAACCAAGATCTGATTTTTGACAAAATCGAAGTAACGTTCTACCGCCCCAGATTTAATTTCTCTAACCGCTTCCAGTTGGTCTAGCGCTTGCTGACGCAGCTGCTGACTAGCGGTGTTGATCGCCAGCGTCGACACAATAATCATTGGTACAAGACCGACCAATAAGAACGAATACACTAGCTTTCTTGCCAGAGAAAGGTTCATAAACCAATTTTTCATGCTCACTACTCCGCCACTCGTTATTACTCAATCTTATCTATTGCTGCTTCAGTGCTTCCAGAAGTCACAATAGTGTTTGCCTTATCGTTTACCCTGAGTCGCCTAACTCCTCGGTCGCCGCTGCACTGCTTCCATAGCAGCATTTCCAGCGCCATACGCGATTGTTTTCAACGTCAGTAAGGCAGACCTAAGTTGACTTATGTTCGCCGTAAAAAAACTTCATGCAACGCGATAAATCCCCTGCTAAAAGTTTCCGCTCCCTGCTCACGCTGCCTCTTACCTACACGGGTCTACATCCTGATAGGCAAAGCTTCAGCATGCAAAACTTTATGCAACCTTAGGGTCTATTTAAAAATATAGATTAGCATTAGGGCGAAATTAGACTCAAAAGTTATATCTAAGATAAAAAGCTGTGAAAGCGCGTTTTTTGGGGGGCAAGTGTGCCTCAAGGTAGCCAGGTCGATTGCTTTGTTGACCCCGGGCGCTACTTTGATGGTTGCGATGATTTTGATGACAGTTGGCAGTAAAAATAGCGGTGTATAATTTGTCAAAGGCTAGGCCGGAAATTTATGCAGCTGGGGTTAGGTTTCTAAGCTAACCCCAGCTGCATAAAATTTTGATTATTGAGCCTCAAGCCGTGAACAGCGCCAGATGTTGTTCTAGAGTGCTTTGAAGAAACTGCTTCAGCGCTTGTACCCGCGCTGTTTTGCGTAAATCCGCATGACTCAACAACCAAACGCCCCATTTAGATTTTGGCAGTTTGGTTGGCAGCTGCTGTACTTTGGGGCTGCGATAACAATTGTGCATGTACACCGGCATTCTAGCAATGCCCAAGCCCGCTTCCACCGCTTTGTACATTGCCAGTAAATCGTTAACGTGCAAACGAATACTTGGCGCAGGCAGATGCTCAACCGCCCAACTGGGCACTTGCGCTTGATCACTCCAAGTAATAATGGGGGTATGGCTTTCTGGGTTTTGAAATTTACTCGACTGGTACAGCCCGTAGTGAAGCTCGCAAAGCTGCTTGCCAACCAAATATTCTGGGGGGGTGTCCGTTAGGCGCAGGGCGATATCGGCCTCGCGATGCGACAGGTTCTTAAGGCCCTTTGCAACCAGCAAGTCCAGAACAATTTCTGGGTGCTGTTCTTGAAATTGCGCAAGGTGCTCGGCGAGAAAAAACTCGAAAATATCGTGGGGCATGGTGAGCGCCACCCGGCCTTGCAAACGGGAGTCTAAGCCCTGGAGCTTGCGCGAAAAACGATAATTCAAAGCCTCTATGTCCAGGGCTAGCTCATACACCTCATAAGCATCGTCTGTGAGCTTGTACCCGCTAGACAGCTGCTCAAACAGGCGCACACCCTGCCTGTCTTCAAGCGCTTTGATACGCCGCGCCACGGTTGAGTGATTCACACCCAATTCCCGTGCGGCGGCTGTTAGGTTGCCCTGCCGGGCCACCTCGAGAAAAAACCTCACGTCATCCCAATTATTCATCTGTGCATTTTTGCACAGCTCACCTGCAATAATCGAGAATTTTCTGTCGAAGCATCCTTGCTTAGTATGCAGCTATTCACGGTTCCACTTGAACCGAAAACAGCAACCATCGGAGAAAGCGAAGATGTATACACTTTATCATGGCACAGGCGCCTGCTCACTGGCCATCCAAGCGGCCCTAGAGCTGATAGACGCGGAATATGAAGTCAAGTTATTGGATTTATCGCGGGGAGAGCAACGCTCGGAAGACTATCTGGCCATCAACCCCTATGGCAAAGTACCCGCGCTAAGCAGTGAGGAGCTTGTGCTCAGTGAAGGCTTGGCGATTCATTTATATCTGTTTGATAAATTCCCCGAGTCTGAGCTTTTGCCAAAAAACCTGTCTCAACGGGCGCAGGCCTACCGCTGGCTCGCCTTTGTTTACAGCAATATCCACCCGCATTTTAGCCCCGAGTTGTACGGCGAGGATGCAGAAAGTACGCGCTTAAACGCGCGAACAGCTATCGAAACCTTGTTTAATTTTATATCGGAACAACTGGGTAATAAAAACTTCCTTGCCGGAGAACAGCTTAGCGCCGGCGACTTATACCTAGCCGTTCAATTGCAATGGGCACAGC
>JAHQVY010000338.1 GCA_019634095.1 Cellvibrionaceae bacterium | reverse complement strand
GGCTCGGTAATCAACAAGCGAGCTTTCAAGCGAGCTTTAGCCTCGACACCAGCGTGCTGAGTTCGATGATGTCTATGGCGCGAACTCAGCAGGGATCCCTATTTCGCGCCCCAGGCAGCTCAAGCGATGGCGGCGCGCCCGGATACTATTTGTTTGCGAGCAACCCCGGTCCCGCAATGGGCGCAGCCGAATTGGTGAACATGCTCACCAAAACCCAACCTATCATTGATCGGCAATTAACCAGCAGCGAACCGAAAAATATCGTCTCTGACGTCACACTCCAACTGCTATCGAAAGCCGATGCAGATAAACCTCAATCGCTGAATCAGTTAAACGAAGACATCATCAACTTGATTGCGATGTTTTTTGACACCGTGTTAGATGATCCGCAACTGCCTACGGTGGTTCAATCCTTGGTTTGCCGCCTGCAGATCCCGCTGCTTAAAGTCGCGCTGCGTGACGAGAGCTTTCTAACCAACCCCGAGCATCCGGCGAAAAAGCTGGTTAACATTATTACCGAAGCGGGTTTTGGTGTAGACGAAAGCAAACCCTTGGAACGGGACCCGATATACCGCAAGATTGCCGATGGCGTGCAAACCATTAATAGACAATTTAAATCCAATGACGAGGTATTTATTGAGGTATACAAGGAAATAAGGGGTCAGCTGGACAAAGAGAAGCGCAAAACCAATATTGTGGAACAGCGCACCAACCAAGCTGAAGAGGGCAAGTCCAAAATCAAACACGCGCGAGCTACCGCGCAAAAAGCTCTCTACACTCGCCTGAAAGATACTCGCCTTCCCGAGACAATCAGCAGCTTCCTCACCAATACCTGGCTGCAAGTACTCGTCATTACCCACCTTAAGTTTGGTAAAGAGAGCGCCGAATGGGTGGAGGTGGAAAACGTCACCATCGATTTAATCTGGCTGTGTCAGGCACATGAAGACGAACGCTCTAAGCTGCGTAAACAGCGTTTGATGCCCGAAGTACTCGAACGTATCGAAGCTGGCCTGGAGGCTGCGATCGATAACGCCGAGTCGCGAGCAGCCAAAGTGAAGGCGGTGGAAGAAGCTCTAGAAGAACTCACCGAGGAGCGAGAATACCAAGACGGCTTCGTCGAACTTAGTGACGACCAGCGAGAAACGCTCGGTAAGTCAGAACTTCAGCAAAAAAGCTGGGACGAAATGACCGCCTTGGAGCGCCAGCAAACCAAGTATGAGGAGCTTTCCAACAAGTTTTATACAGAAGCGAGAGACTTACCTATCGGTGTGTGGCTCGATTACATCAATGAAGAGACCTCGCGAAAAACGCGCTGCAAGCTGAGCGCAAAGATAGATGCGGAAACTTACATCTTCGTGAATCGCATCGGCTTGAAAGCCATAGAAAAAACGCGGCGACAATTTGCCTACGATATGCAATTTAAGCGCGCGGTTATCTTGGACAGCGCGCCTGTTTTTGATCGTATTATGCGAAAAGTTATTAACCATTTGAAAAGTGTCACCTAGCGCCCCACTCCCCTGAACCCTGCTGGTGCACATCCCCCCCAGCCAAGCCCTACGCCCTACCTAAATTTGACGCAACTTTTGCGGCAATTCTCATAGTGCTCTGGCATTTCTATACAATTCACTGCAAAATCGCGATCTATAATCGTTACTTAACAAGGCAATTAGGTCGTTTTAATGGAGTTTAGCAACGTTACCCAGACGGCATTTTTTAGTGCCGCCATACTTTCGCTCATTTTTGCTATCAGTTTTTCAGTCAAACTACAAAAAACACAACTCCACTTCAGCTTCGTTATTGCCGCGTTTTTCAACACGCTATGGCTGTTTGCCGTCGCGCTTTACAACCTGAGCGATGAGCTAACCCTGCGCCATATCTTAATGTTTGAAGCCTTACATTATTCCGGCTGGATCATAGCATTCACCAAAACCACCGAAAAACTCTGCCCTAAATGTTTACCCTTATCATACAAAGTTATCGCCTATATCATTTGTAGTCTGTGTTCTGGCCTAGCGCTCTTCTGGACAGTGACAGATACTGATACATCGATGATAGAAAGTATTCTTATTTGGCAGGGTATTGCGTTCTCAATTATCGGCCTATTGAGTATTGAGCAGCTCTACCGCAACGTTGTTAACAACCGCCTAATAAAATTACTTTGTATCTGTATTGCCGCTGCGTTAATCTTTGATGCCTATCTATTTTCGCAGAACTTGGTTTTCGCCGAGCTAAATTCCGAGCTGTGGCAAGCGCGTGCGGCAGTATCTATGGCTATTTCCGTGGTGCTGACTATCGGCGCTATCACACTATCGCAACCGTCATTGCAGTCTGCGCGGCTCACCTTTTCCCGCCCGGTCGCCTTTTATACCACGTCGCTCACACTCGCCGGCACCTTACTTACGGTACTGTCTTTCGGTGGCTACTATGTGCGCCTTTACGGTGGCAATTGGGGCACGGTGTTCTACACTATCTTGCTTATCAGTGGCGTTATCTTTTTAGCATTCATTTTTTCTTCGAAAACCATGCGAGAAAATCTCAGTGTACAAATAAACAAGCACCTGTTTTCTCACAAGTATGATTACCGAACCGAGTGGCTAAAGCTGATAGGCCAACTGTCACAAACTGTCGACTCCGACAAAATTAGCTCTCATGCAATCGAAGTGACTGCAGGAATGTTTAAGTGTGATGCCGGTGCTCTTTGGCTAAAACGCGGCAAAGCCTTGGTGCCAGCTGGGCAAGCCAATATCGACACCGACTTTTCGGAGATTTTTGAACCCGATTCGTCTGAATTTTGCCAAATATTAAATCATCAAGAATGGGTGTTTTTCCCCAATACCAATAGCGCAGCGCTGGCACAACACAATGAATTTCTACCCGAGTGGACTGCAAAAATTGCCGATATATGGCTAATAATACCGCTGCTGAGCGAAAATAGCTTGATAGGGTTCTTGGTGCTTGCCAACCCGCAGAGCCGACAAAACCTCAATTGGGAAGACTTGGATCTAATCAAAACCGTTGGTCGACAAATTGCCAGCTATCTAGAGCGACATGAACAGTCGGAAAAACTCGCGCAATCCCGACAATTCGATGCATTTAACAAGCTGTCCGCCTACTTAATGCACGACTTAAAGAACTTGATTGCCCAACAGTCCCTGGTGGTAAAAAATGCCGAACAACACAAAGACAACCCGGCGTTTATTGAAGATGCAATTAACACGATAAGTAACTCCGTGAATCGTATGAATAACCTATTGCGGAAATTACAACACAACGAACCCGAAGAAATTAAGGTGTTTTCACTAAAAGAAGTGTTGGTCGAGGCGGTTAAACGCTGCCAAAAATCCGTACCCACGCCGTCAATTACGTCCATTAACCCGGAATGGAAAATTAAAGCTGACTTCGACAGCTTAGTTATGGTATTCACGCACGTTATCCAAAACGCTCAAGATGCAACGCCAAGCACGGGGTTTGTCGAGGTATCCGCTCGAGAAGAAGCAAAACTTGTTACTATAACTATTGAAGATAATGGCAGCGGGATGGATGAAGATTTTGTTCAAAACCGGCTGTTCAAACCCTTCGATACCACTAAATCTGGAAAAGGAATGGGCATAGGCATGTACCAAGCGAAAGAGTATTCACAAAGTATCGGGGGCAATATATCCGTGGAAAGTTCCCCTGGAGAAGGCACAACCTTTATAATATCACTACCAACTATCTGAAGCCCCCTATCGCATGAGTAAATCGCAAAAACAAAAACTGTTAATTATCGAGGACGATCTTGGCCTGCAAAGCCAGCTTCGTTGGCATTTTGATCAATATGAGGTTATTGTCGCCGGCCACCGCGAGGAAGCCATTGCGGCAATTCGCTTGCACGAGCCGCCCATCATCTTGCAAGATCTCGGCTTACCACCAGATGACGAAGGGGTTGATGAAGGTTTTCGCTGTATCAGAGAAATATCCAACCTTTCGCCGACCACCAAAATTATAGTTATGACGGGGAACTCCGACTACGAAAACGCCGTGCGTGCGGTGGCGATGGGCGCCTACGATTTTTACCAGAAACCGGTAAATCCTGAGACCCTCGATCTGATTTTGCAGCGCGCCTACCACATTTTCAACTTAGAAGAGCAACATCGAATTCTGCAGGAGCAACAACAAGCTCCGCTCGAGGGCATTATCGCTTGCGACCCCGCGATGCTAAAAATTTGCCGTACCATCGAAAAACTCGCCCCCTCCGATGTCACCTGCACGCTCACTGGCGAGAGCGGTACCGGTAAAGAAGTACTGGCCCGCGCCCTGCACAATTTCAGCCCGCGAAAAAGTTACCGCATGGTGGCTATCAACTGCGCAGCCGTACCTGAAAATTTAATGGAGAGCGAGCTGTTTGGTTACGAAAAAGGCGCATTTACCGGAGCCAATAAACGCACTCTGGGTAAGGTCGAAACAGCCAATAGTGGCACGCTATTTCTGGATGAAATTGGCGACATGCCGCTACCTTTGCAAGCCAAACTGCTGCGCTTTTTGCAGGAGCGTGTCATCGAACGGGTCGGCGGACGCGAAGAAATTCCCGTTGATGTAAGAGTGGTATGCGCAACCAATAAAGACCTAAAAAAAATGGTGTCTGAGGAGACGTTTAGAGAAGATCTGTATTACCGCATTTGCGAGATGGAAATATTGATACCCCCACTGCGTGATCGCCAGGGTGACAAACTGTTACTGGCACGCCACTTCCTCAGGCGTATGGTGGAACAGGGTAAGATGCCAGTGACCGGCTTCACATCGGAAGCCGTAGAAGCCATCGAGGCCTACGAGTGGCCCGGCAATATCCGCGAAATGGAAAATCGGGTGAAACGCGGCGCGGTGATGTGCGAAGACAAACTCGTTTCATCGGAGGATCTCGGCTTGGTTTCCGATGAAAGCCTGAACCTAAACTTGCGGCAGGTTCGCTACAACGCCGAACGAGCAGCGATTCTCCGCGCACTGACCATGACCGAAAACAATATCTCGGCCACCGCCAAACTACTTGGCGTTACCCGCCCTACCCTCTACGACCTTATCAAAAAATACAATATATCCACGCCGCAATTGGAATCCTAATTAGCGCTAGTACCGCCAGGGGCACCGCGCCCTTGGCGGTATTACCAATGAAACAAGGTGCCATCTTCCAAGCGGTTTACCGGCAGGTATGCTCTCTTGTAGGGGTACTTTGCCGCCAAGCTTTCGTCGATATCCACGCCCAAACCAGGCGCCTCACCGGGGAGCATATAGCCTTCATTGATAGTGTAGTGGCGATTAAAAACAGCATAGGTCTCGTCGCTGTGACGCATATATTCCTGTATACCAAAGTTTGCGACACTCAAATCAAAATGCAATGCTGCGGCCATAGTAATGGGTGATAAATCAGTGGCACCGTGAAAACCGGTCTTCACATTGTGTATCTCCGCAAAACAGGCGAGCTTTCTGAGATGACTCAAACCACCAGCGTGAACAATAGTTGCGCGAATATAATCAATTAACTGTTCTTCAATCAGAGTTTTACAATCCCACAAACTATTGAAAACCTCACCCACGGCAAGTGGTGTAGTGGTATGCTGGCGAATGAGTTGAAAATTTTTCTGGTTTTCAGCGGGGCTTGCGTCCTCCATCCAAAATAAGCGATACGGCTCGAGGTCTTTACCCAAACGCGCGGCCTCAATCGGTGATAAACGGTGATGAACATCATGCAATAAATGAACATCCCAACCCAAAGACCGCCGCGCTTCAACAAATAACTGCTCTACCGACTGCATATACTTTTCTGTGGACCAGGCATTTTCCACTGGGAGATCACCATCGGCTGGTTCATAAAAATCTTTGTGCTTTGAAACACCGTAATTGGAGGCTAAACCGGGAACCCCTGTTTGCAGCCTAATCGCCTTAAACCCCTTATTTTTTAGGTCTAACGCGTTAGCCACAGTACCTGCAACCGTTTTATGATTCGCGTGAGCATAAACCATAACCCCGTCTCGACTCGCTCCACCAAGCAGTTGATATAAAGGTAAATTTGCGAGTTTGCCTTTAATATCCCAAAGCGCCACATCGACGGCGGCAATCGCCGTCATTGTCACTGGGCCACGACGCCAATAGGCCCCCTTGTATAAGTAATTCCATACATCTTCAATTTTTTGCGCATCACGACCCACCAAACAAGGCAACACATGCTCTTCCAGGTAAGCCGCTACCGCCAATTCACGCCCATTCAGGGTGGCATCTCCAATACCGTAGTGGCCCGACTCCGTTTCTATTTTCAAAGTTACAAAATTTCTGCCTGGTGAGCATATAATGACTTTCGCCGAAATTATTTTTGACATAACATTCTCCATTTAACGTTGGCGTAACCAGCTGAACAGGGGGTAAATTAATGTATACGGCCGATTTTTCGTGGTATAGAACTCAAGTCAGAATTTTATTGATCAATGCGATAGACACTGCAGTTAAGAGCGATTCCAACCTAACAGCAACAACACAATAAATTCATTCTCT
>JAHQVY010000337.1 GCA_019634095.1 Cellvibrionaceae bacterium | reverse complement strand
CCCTGTGCATATCGGCAATTGCTCCTCGGTAATTGCTCCTGCATTACCCTAATAAGCTACTTCCTTGTAGCGATGCATTGCCCTAATACCTCACATCCCTGTGAGTACCGCCTTGCCAAGAACAAAAATTGACGCACGCCTAACACCTAAATCTCAAGTGTTTTGGGTATATATGGGCGTTGCTATAGTGGGCGTCCCATTGCATTTATCGCAACCGAACCCAGCATTCATTTTGGGCCCAGTTGCTCTTTTAACCTAAATCAAACCTCTCCCTATTTAGCTTGGCCTTGTTTGGCCACCGAAGCCATCATTTTTTTGATTTCTTCGGGATTGCCGAGGTATTCGCTGCTTATGGGTTTTAAGGCTTCATCCAGCTTGTAAACCAGCGGCACTCCGGTGGGAATATTAAGCTCGAGCACGGCTTGGTCGGTCATGTCGTCTAGGTATTTAACCAGGGCGCGCAGGCTATTGCCGTGGGCGGCAATAATCACTTTTTTGCCGGCGCGAATTTCGGGTACGATGCGATCATGCCAGTAAGGAAGTACGCGGTCTATGGTTAGGGCAAGGCTTTCCGCCTTGGGCAGTGCCTTTGGGTCGATGCCGGCATAGCGCTTGTCGTGTGCTGGAAAGCGCTCGTCGCTTTCCGCCACCGGTGGGGGCGGCACGTCGAAACTGCGTCGCCAAATCTTAACTTGTTCTTCGCCGTGTTCGGCGGCGGTCTCGGCTTTATTTAAACCTTGTAAAGCACCGTAGTGGCGTTCGTTTAAACGCCAGTGACGCTCTACTGGCGTGTAGAGTTCACCCATTTCGTCGAGGGCGAGCCACAGGGTGCGGATGGCGCGGGTAAGCACCGAGGTGAAGGCCAGATCGAAACTGAAGCCGCCTTGTTTAAGCAGTTGGCCGGCATGTTTCGCCTGTGCCACGCCGCTGTCGGTGAGATCCACGTCGTGCCAACCGGTAAATCGGTTTTCCAGGTTCCAGAGGCTTTCTCCGTGACGAATAAGTACCAGTGTGTACATGTAACTACCCTTCTGTAATATGCATTAAATTGATTAACCGGCGAACTTAAGCAATGTGTATCGCCTTTGGCTGTAAACTAATTGTAAAATTTTAAGAATAGCTTGTTGTAAAATTTTAAGAATAGCTTGTTGTAAAATTTTAAGAATAGCTTGTAGCGCCAATCACGCTAAGCATCGCTTAGACGCAAGCAGCCCTGCGCACGCTGTTTGATTCATGCAGCGATAAAAATAGCCTGGGCAAATTAAAGCTATCGCATCTCGCGCCGCGTATTCTACCACTGTCGGCCTCCCGCCTAAAAAAAGAAACGCACCCGGCATAGGGGCGGCGGCTACAGAGTGTGTATTGCCCTCACCGGCTTTCACTTTCAAAAAAATGGGGCGGCTTAATAAAGGCAAAGCCCTGTTGTTCCAGTGCTGCGGCAACTCTCAAGCACAAGTCTTCCCGCCAGGGCGCGGCAATAATTTGTACGCCAATGGGCAGCTTGCTGGGCTCATCCCAGGTGGGCACCACAACGCTGGGTAAGCCAATGGCGGATATAGGTTGTGTGAAATAACCCAAGTTGGGCCTTAACAGCTTGGGTTCGCCGCGCAGTAAAAATGTTTTTTCGCCCTGCTTCGGGGCGCAAAAGGGGCTGGCCGGGGCCAGCAGAATATCGTGCTTTGTAAATAAGCTTAACATGTGTTGCTTAAACCATAAGCGAGTTTGCTGGGCCCGTGCATACCACTGCGCGGGCAGCATCGCGCCCGCTAAAAAACGGTCCCGAGTATCGGGGTCGAAGTCTTGGGGCCGGGTTTGCAAGCGGCGCAAATGCAGCGCGCTGCCTTCCACATTGGTTATCAGGTAGGCGGCGGCGCGCCCTTCGCTCACCCCTTTTGGCAGCACGGTGTCTGCCACCTGCAGCGCTTGACACACTTTTTCCATCGCCGCTGCGGCTTCGGGAAAACCCTCGGTATCGAAGTAGCCGCCGAGTTTAGCGATTTTTAAATTCGCTAAACCTTGAGGAAGTTGTTCATGGCTGTGAAGAACCGGCCTGTTTTGGCAGGCTGGGTCCCCTGGGTGGTAACCCTGTAAACAGTCAAATACCCGAGCTAAATCGCTTGCACTGCGCGCCAGAGGGCCCAGGTGATCCAGGCTGTCGCTAAAGGGAAAGGTTCCACTGCGCGGCAATCGGCCGTAGGTAGGTTTTAGGCCAAACACGCCGCACAGGGAGGCCGGCACCCGAATCGAGCCATTGGTGTCGGAGCCCAGTGCCACTCTCACTAGGCCCGCGGCCACCGCGGCGGCCGAGCCCGAAGAAGAACCACCGCTCATGCGGCTTAAGTCATGCGGGTTGTTGCAGTTGCCGTAGTGGCTATTTTCGCCAGTAAAATCGTAGGCGAATTCGCCCATATTCAAGCAGCCAATTAAACGCGCCCCGGCGGCTTCCATGCGTTGAATCAAGACTGCATCGGCGGCAGCCTGCGGCAGGTCGCGGTTTATTTTGCTGCCCGCCAGGGTAATTTGATCTTTGACATCAAATAAATTTTTTACGCCAAAGCTAAATCCGGCAAGCGGCGCTGAAGAATTCGCCGCCTGCGCCGGCTTAGCTTGGGCGATTTGCTGCATCAGCCTTTTATCGAGTATCGCGCTAAAGCTATTAATCTGTTTATCGAATAAACGCAGGGCATCGAGATGCTGCTGCCAACACCCCTGCTCCGGAGTATGCGTCATAGTCATAGTACTAGCCTTTTTTCACGGTTCACTGACAAGGCAAAAATCAATTAAGTATCGTCGCGGTTAGCCCGCTTGGCTTCACCGGCAAAAAACGTATTTGCCAGCGCCAATTCATTTTCGGGCAGCGGCGTATTGTTGATAAGTTGCGCCATTTCCGCCGCAATGCTTAAGTGTTGCAATACCATCGGCTTCCACGCCGCATCAATGGTCAGATCCATGGTGTTTTGCATTGCGGTGAAATGCGATTCTGCGTCAAATTTTTTCGTCATAGTACCGGTCTCGCCGTTTAATTAGCTTTTATCGCTCTGCTCGAGTAGAGACTAAGAGAATACCTCAAATCGCTGTAAGCTGCTTATACAGCGCTCGCTCAGTAGGGCAGCACTTAATGGGTGCAAAAATTGACCGAATGGTTAGTTTAAGTTCAGGCAAGGCAATCTTAAGCGCTGTTTAGGGGGCGTTTGTTAGGCATTTATTTTGCTTTGCTTACGTACGCTACCTAAAGGCTGTAGTCGCCAGCCAACACCGGGCACGGTTCTTTGTGTTTTCCTTAACAAGCTTAAAAACGGTGAAGCCGGGTTTATCGCGAGCGCTCGCAACTGCAAGCTATCGTCAAACGCCACTCGAACCTTGGTCGATCGCATGTTAAAAAAATTCAACTCAAATAAGATGACGGTGGGTTTTGACGAAAAGGTGCCCCCCATCAAAATGTTATTTGTGGCGCTACAGCATGTGTTGGCGGTCTTTGGCGGCATTGTCGCCGCGCCGCTTATTATCGCCATGGGTATGCAGCTTAGCCCCGAAGATACCGCGTATCTGGTGAGCGCGTCGCTAGTGGTATCGGGCTTGGCCACGCTGTTGCAAATTCATAGAGTGGGCCCTGTGGGTTCTGGTCTGTTAAGTATTCAGGGCACCAGCTTTACCTTTATCGGCCCTTTGATCTTCGCCTATTACAGTTTGGTAGATGGCTACAGTTCGGCCGAGGCCCTGGGTTTAATTTTGGGTACCTGCGGCATATGCGCACTGTGCATGGTGGTACTGCTGCAATTTGTTGAAAAGTTACAGCGGTGGGTGAGCGCGAATGTCTCTGGGGCAACGGTGATTTTAATCGGCTTATCCCTGGTTTGGGTGACCTGTAGCAATTTATTTAATGCCTTTGCCACGGCGCAGCGCGAAACCACTGCATTTGCGCCATGGTCGATATTTGCGGTGTCGGCAGCGGTGTTTGCTGTCACCTTGGCACTGGCATTTAGTGGCAATGCCTTGTTGCGTATTGTAAGTATTACGGGTGGGCTTATTCTGGGTTTAGCCGTATCCTGGTCGCTCGGCATGGTAGACACCACCCCCTTGCAAAACCTAGATACCTTCTTTTTCCCCAGTGTTAACTATTTCTCTTTGGGTTTTGATCTCGGCGCGTTCTTTATTTTGTTTCCGGTATTTTTTATCTCCGCTAGCGAATCCCTCGGCGATCTCAGCGCAACCGCGAAATTATCGGGTTTTACGATTGGCGATAAGCCCTACTGGCGGCGCATTCGCGGCGGTTTAAGCGGCGACGCGATCAACTCTTTTATCGCCGCCATTTTGTGCAGTTTTCCCAATACGACCTTTAGCCAAAATAACGGGGTAATACGTTTAACCGGCGTCTGTAACCCCAAGGTGGGTATTTTTGTGGCCCTGCTGTTAATTGTTTTGGGTGTGTTTCCGATTGTGGGTGCCCTGTTTGTGATTTTGCCCGTGGCGGTGCTAAGTGGTGCAACGTTATTGATGTTTATGATGGTGGTGGTATCGGGCATCGACATGGTAAATAGCGGCAGCGACGCTAGCCGAAGTTGGCCGCTGGTAGGACTGGCTATTATAGTCGGCATATTGAGTTCGCTTGCGGTAAAGCAAATCGAGTTTCTGCCACAATGGCTCACCAGCTTTATGCAATTTCCGGTTTCAACCGGTGCATTTTTCGCACTGCTGGGCGAGTTTATTCGATCCGGCTTTAATAAAAGCCATTCGAAAATGCTACCGAACTCCAACCTGTAGTAGCTTGCAACCAGTTATACGGCCTAAGCGGAAACACCGGGCGGAAACAGGGGGTTGGAAAAAAATCCCCCCCTGTTTCAGTCTCTTTTTAAATAACAACTGTTTAATCAACTACGGTTTAATCAACTACCGTTTAGTTAACTATGGTTGGCCAATGCAGGGCTAATTTACTCGAGGGTATCGCAAATAATCATATTGCAAAAATGGGCATTTTTGCGGCGTTTGTCGTGAATAGCTTTTAGGTCTGGGGCATGGAGCCAGGCGCGTGCGGTGTCGCGATCGGGGTATTCCATAATAACAATGCGCGAACTCTGCCATGCGCCTTCCAGTGTTTCGGGATCGCCGCCGCGAACCCAATATCGCCCCTGGTATTTTTGCAATGAAGGGGTAATTTCCGCAATATACTGTTTGTATTCCTCTGGGTTTTTAATGGAGATATCAACAATCACAAAAACACTCACAATCGGCTTCCTATTTTTAAGCTAAATAAATCAGTTGGATCGTAGCGAGGGCGTTCAAGGGGCGTCCGCAGTAGATCCAACTGATTAATTTAGGTTTAAATTAACATGATTTTGGGTAAAAATTTTGGTGCCAGTGGCGCGCAATATCCACTCTGCGGCACAGCCATACATCTTGGTGTTTCAATACGTGGTCCAGAAAGCGTTTTAACGATAGCAGCCGCGCCGGGCGGCCAATAATTCGGCAATGGAGACCAATATTTAATAACTTGGGAGCGAAATTCCCTTCGGCATACAATACATCGAAGGCATCTTTGAGATAGTTAAAAAATTGATTGCCACTATTAAAGCCTTGCGCTGTGGCAAAGCGCATATCGTTGGTATCGAGTGTATAGGGAATAATTAGATGCGGCTTTGCATAGTTTAGGTTCCAGTAGGGCAAGTCATCGGCATAGCTGTCTGAATCGTAGAGAAAGCCCCCTGCTTCTGTAATTAAAGCGCGGGTATTTGGGCTATCGCGCCCGGTATACCAACCTAAGGGCCTTTCGCCAACCAATTCGGTGTGCAGTTTTATGGCTTCGGCAATTTGCCGTTGCTCTTCTTCTCGGGGCATAAACTGGTGGTCTATCCAACGCAGTCCGTGGCTGGCAATTTCCCAGTTTGCCGCTTTCATCGCCGCCACGGCTTGCGGGTTTCTCGCCAGCGCCATGGCAACCCCGTAAACAGTCACTGGAATATTGTACTCGGTAAATAAACGGTGCAAACGCCAAAAACCACTGCGGCTGCCGTATTCGTACATAGATTCCATGCTCATATGGCGATCGGGGTAGGCTTTGGCGCCGATAATTTCCGAGAGAAAAGTCTCCGAGTATTGATCGCCGTGCAACACCGAGTTCTCGCCGCCCTCCTCATAATTTATAACGAATTGTAGGGCTATTTTAGCGTTGTTTGGCCAGGGGGCTTCGGGGGTGTGTTGCCCATAACCCACCATATCTCTAGGGTACGCAGTATCGGAATTCATGATCGGGCCTCAAGTAATGTAGACTAGCGAGCCAAGCTACTCGTAGCAGGGCTTGTGCCAAGGGCTTGAGCTAAAGGCTCGTGTTAAGGGCTTGTGCTAAATGTATATGTGCAACAGATAACGGTCGAGAAATTTTATGCGAATTTTCATTTTTTTGCTCTGCAACTTTATAGCAACGCAGCTCTATGCAGAGCAACACTGGTTCGAAAAGTTCAAGCAAAGTGCTTCCGATGCAGAACTATATCGCTTACTTTACGCGATGCCCAAGGGCGCCGATTTACATAATCACTTAAGCGGTGCAGGTTTTCCCGAGTGGTGGCTGGAGCTGGCCTTGGCCCAGGAAGCTCGGGGATATATCTACTATACCAAAGTGGCTATTAATAACTGCAAGCCCTACGGCGGCAATCAATTTGGCAATAACCCTTACCTATTGTACTTTCGCAATATTTTGCAAAGCAACTACCAAAAACTCAGTGAGTGTGAAAAATCTGAATATGCGCGTTTGCAAGATTTAACGCCAAAACAAAAGGCCGGCTGGCTCAACAGTTTAAAACTCAATACCGCCCACGAAGGCCGCGAAGAATTTTTTCAGACACACTGGCAGCGCCTTAACGACTTATTTCTTAACCATTACATTCAAGCCGAAATATTAGTACGCAATATGCAGGCCTTTGGTGCCGAAGGCTTGAATTATTTGGAAATTGATTGCACCCCGGTGGGCGTTAAGCCCGATGGCAGCTTCTTTACCCGTGAAGAAGTGTATCAGTATTATCGACAGCGTC
Organism: Cellvibrionaceae bacterium; assembly: GCA_019634095.1. Taxonomy (GTDB): domain Bacteria; phylum Pseudomonadota; class Gammaproteobacteria; order Pseudomonadales; family Cellvibrionaceae; genus JAHQVY01. Next base: position 1,532 of record JAHQVY010000337.1, on the reverse strand, counting down.
TGAAACAGCGCGATGCCCGCGATAGCGGCGTCACCGTGCGGTTTCACTATGCCCTGCTGCGCTTTTCACCCACGGCGGAGCGAGAGCTGGAAGAAATGTATGCGTTTGTGGATGCCCACCGAGACATGTATGTTGCCATTGATATGGTGGGCCGCGAAGACAATGACAAGGGCCACCCATTGCGCTTTCTGCCGCTGCTGAGAAAACTGCGCGCGCAATACCCGGATATTGAGCTATCGATTCATGCCGGTGAAGTGGACGAACCCAATGCCCACATTCGCAATACCCTGCTGTTGGGGGCCAATCGCATCGGTCATGGGGTTAACTTGCTGAGCGACCCCGACACACTGCTGCATATGCGCCACGGCAAGTACCTGGTGGAAATTAACTTGATTAGCAATTTACTGTTGGAGTATGTTGACGATTACAGCCAACATATTTTCCCCGAACTACTGCGCACTGAAGTGCCGGTTGCCCTGTCCACCGATGACCGCGGCATGTGGGATTCCAATTTAACCGACGAATACTTTGTGGCCGTTAAAGAGTTTAATTTGTCGTGGCGTGAACTCAAATTGCTCGGCAATAATTCACTGCAATTCGCTTTTGTCGAAGACAAGGTAAAAGCTAAACTCCTATCGGGTTTTGCCGCGAAATTCGACAAGTTTGAGAAGCGTTTTGTCAGTAAAGGGCTGGCGAGTTTACCTACTGTGCTGCCCAAAAAACGCCAGTTTATTTGTGATCGTTACCAATTGTGCGACCGCTAACAAGTCATCGCCTGCGGGGTTTTATTTGTTGATGGCTTTACTGCTATGTGGCTAAGGAAAGTGCATGAAATATACCCGTTTTGGCTTGATCTAAGCCCCGCTGCTGATGTTGTAAAAAGGATCACATAAAACGACTATGATTGAACGGCACTTACTTTAGCGGCAGCTCCAGGGATTGCCGGCGCATTGTCCAGGCCGTGCGCGCCCCTAATTTGGTGCATTTGGTTTAAAGTGCACAGAAATTGGCATATGCCAGCGACCGTTAGGGGAGCAAAATCGGCGAGAATTTTTCACTTTTTGGCGCAAAGGCGTCGTCGCCAGCCACCCTGGGAATGCGGCGACAAAAATGAAAAACGCGTTCATGTAGGTGTATTAGTTGTGCGCAGCAAATGCAAGGCGTGGTTAAGTTTAAGGTTATCTTAGTAACTAACCGTCGGTAAATGGCACTTTTAATAAGCTGACCGATTGGACAGGATATTGGCATAGCGCTTGCTCTCCAGCTTGCACAGGTTTTCGGCTGTGAATATTTATTCGATGCTGCGCATAAGTGCTGACATTGGCGCCCGTCAATTTTCCGGGAAATACCTTGCTGGCGCTTAGCACCGCTTGCCGCGTTTTAGAGATGACTTAGAGATGACTTAGAGATGACTTAGAGCGCTAGCACTTAAAAATGCGTTGGGAGCCGGCGCTTGCAACCAGCTGCCTGCGTCCGCCAGCTGCCGAGCTAAGGCGGAAAACACCAACGTGGGAAATAGGGTGTTGAAATGG
>JAHQVY010000336.1 GCA_019634095.1 Cellvibrionaceae bacterium | reverse complement strand
GGTCAAGAACCCATCAACAAGCGAAAAATGGGGGTTGCGTAGCTTGGATAAGTCGCACAGCAACGCCATCCAACAAGACCGAGAATAACTTCACCACGCATGTTGGACTTTTCCAAGCTACACGCTGCAGATGGTGCAGATGGGACAGGCACTGCTACAAAACCCTGCGAGTGATTCAGCGGCGGTAGGCTGGGCCAAAGACATACAATGAGCGCGCACCGCAGCCGCCCTTGCCGATATATCCCTGGCGGCCTATCCCCCTTGCAAAGGTGGTCAGGCGGTACCCACAGGGATGTGAGGTATTAAGGTAACGCAAGAATAGCCATGCTATTTAAGGCGGAGCAACACGAGCAACACCACCAAGAGCGCTGAGGGGCGCGCTCATGAGGCGTAAATCTCAAGTGCTACGCTTGGCTATCGTAGGTTGTCGCGCATTGGGGACACACCGTCTGCGAATAACACATGACGCCGCCGAAAGCTGCTGTGTTCGAGGTATTGCGGGCTGCTAATTCGATCCATGCGGAAGTGACGGAAGTCTTTGCGGGAGGCATCCCAAGCGACCAAGTACCAAAGCGGCGGCAAAATCAGCAGGGCTTGCGGTTCAACAATGCGGCTGGTTGCGGCTCCTTTGGCATCACAATATTGGAAACTCAGCTGCAGCCGTTGCAAAAAAGCGGTCTCGAATGCGGGCAGCAGCGCGGGCTCTATGGCTTTTATATCCGATATATCAACCAGCGGTGACAATTTGCCAACGTACAGGCAATCCAAAAATCGGCGTAAATCGCGTACTTTATCCGCCGGCAAGGCTTGCTCGATTTTGGCAAGCCCCGCATCTGCGAGCCCCGAAAAGGGCAAATTTCCGGCTGCACGCATTGCTGCAACGCTAATAAGCAGCGCAAACACCTCGGTAACGGCAAGCCGCGCGCTAGTCTGAAGCGATTGTGGATCCAGCCGCAAACCTCCGCCGCGACCCGCTTCAGAATGAATCACAAATCCCTCATCCCGCAAGCTGCTAATGTCGCGCAACACGGTACGCCTGGATACACCAAGCGCCTTGGCTAAATCGGCGACGGTCAAAGTACCGTTGCGGCGAAGGCTGCGCACCATGGCCTGATGTCTAACACGAATATTCATTGCGTAACGCCCCCATTAATGCCCAAGGCTAGCATTCAATGGTGGCAATATTTGTCACCATTTCACTTTACCCTTTGCCTGCAGCGTGCACCCGCAACCCTTTGGGCCGGCATACAACGCCTTTAATTAATCTTAACATTTGGCATTACCTAAAACACAAAGAGGAAACAACATGTTTAATTCCAGTGATTTCCCCAAGCCCACTATTTATTCAGTTAACGGCATAAGGCTGGAAGTGTTTGAAGCAGGCCAACACAATACAAAAAACCCCATTGTGCTCTGCCACGGTTGGCCAGAGCATGCCTTTACTTGGCGCCATCAAATACCGGCGCTTGCCGCTGCAGGGTACCATGTTATTGTTCCGAATCAGCGAGGATATGGCCGCTCGTCCCGCCCAAGTGAGGTAACAAGCTATGATATTGAACACTTGTCGGGCGATCTCGTCGCATTACTGGATCACTTCGGTTACACAGATGCCACCTTTGTCGGCCATGATTGGGGAGCAATGGTGGTTTGGGGGCTAACATTATTGCATCCAAACCGCGTTAATAAAGTAATTAACCTGGCCTTGCCTTATCAAGAGCGCGGCGAAAAACCTTGGGTGGAACTGATGGAAGAATTGTTTGGCGACGACCATTATTTTGTTCACTTTAATAAGCAACCCGGCGTCGCGGATGCCATATTAGAAAGCAATACGTTGCGCTTCCTTAACAATCTATTTCGCAAGCATATTCCCCCCACTGCGCCTCAGCCAGGTATGGTGATGATCGAGCTCGCCAGGTTGGAAACGCCTAGCGGCGAGCCCCTTATGAGTGAAAACGAACTCGCGGTTTTCGCCTCCGCCTTCGAATTAAGCGGGTTTACCAGCAGTATTAATTGGTACAGAAATCTGGATCGCAACTGGCACTTATTGGCAGATGTGAATCCAATCATTCAACAACCTGCGCTAATGATCTATGGCGAGCAGGATTTAATTCCGAAGTTTGAAGGGCTAACAACGTTCGTACCCAATGTCGAGGTGGTCAACTTAGATTGCGGTCACTGGATTCAGCAGGAAAAGCCGCAAGAAACAAACCGAATCATTTTAAAATGGCTGGAACAGCAGGCTGGCGACTAATGGCAACAAGGCTTTACGATTAGCCATATTTTCCGCTTAGAATAACGGCCGCGTTATTGGAGTTAGCGGTATAAATATTGACCTCGAATCTTTGATTCAACCGCGCTTATTGGGCTATGGTAGACAAAAAAACCACCCAACCATAATAATTTATGATGTTACACAGACGTAAAAACAGCAAAAATAACAACCGCAGTTTTTTTTGCGCAGCTATCCTTGGGCGCGGGTATGTGCAAGCGGATCACTTTTCCAGCGAGAAATATTTCGTAAAAGAGCCTGGCTAACTGATGTAAGTCTCCACCGGATGAGTAATACAAATACCAAGGTTTATATCGATCTCTAGCCATACCTTGCACGATATCGTTGAATTGGCGGATACTCCCACCAATGCCATGCACAAAAACCACCCGCACTTTATAGAGGAAATCTTCTTCCAACGCATAGAACATAGTGGGCGCATAATCTAAAAAAGATGCCGGGTCATACATGCCCAATTCAGAAATATTTTTATCAAAAATTAGGTCGTTAATATTGCGAATCGTGCCTGTCGGGAAAAAGAGTGATTGTTCAAGTTCGAGTTGAGCGGGCCTTCTAACCCCTTTTTATAATTTTTGAGTTGTTTGTGATCCCAGTACTACATCTGCTTCACCCATGATTTTTTCCGGTGATTGCGTTGGATTCAATTCAATCTCCAGTTTACCAACGGATTCGCTGGCTTCGAAAAAGTTGTTTTGATCGATATCAGCAAAAACCAAAATACTGTACTTTTCCTCGGGCAGGTTAAGGCCAAAGTGAGTGCCCGAACCTGTAATGAACATGCTATCTACTTGTTCGTTATCCTTGTATTTGCCGGAATACGTAGCCACAAATATTTCGACTACGGCATATTGTGCTTTTTTATCAATCAGCTTTCCGTAAACACAATACGATTCTCGTTTTAGTAAGTGCTTTAAATTTAGCTGGCTCGGGTTGCTATTTTTAATGCCTGCGTACACTTGTATAAGTCTCGCCGCTTAGGCGCAAAAAGATGAGAATAGTCGAATGGCACTTAATTTAGCTGCAGCCCCGAGGATGACCGGGGTATACTCCAGGCCCCTCAAGCCTTCGCTGGGCGCGATGCAATGGTTCCCAACGCTTGAATGCCTGGAAAATACCCTGGCCCCTCCCAATGGTATACAATGCGTCGCGCAGCACCGCACTGTTTCTCTCGCCGAATTCATATACTAAGTGCGGCAATACCAAGATTATTCGTCGCCCACAAATTGCGAAAATGGGTTGACCATACTACAAACTTTGTTAACTGGACCGTAATAAGTAATTGCCGTTAGACTATTAGTGTTTTGAAAAAAGTCACTATTAAGCAAAAAATTAGACACTACTTGACGCTCAAAATCATACACTTTGCCGTAAAGAAATTCACTGTGCTTGGCGGCTAGCTGAACAACCGGATTTAGCAGGTTACCCACATAACGCTTAAAAGAAATACCGTCCTTTTCGATAAAAAAATCATAGGCAAAATTTTTCACATCGGCATCGGCAATAGTGGTACCGGGCAAGTTTCTTTCGAGTATTCCCCGAATATGGGCAATCAACCTATTTTCACGATCTAGCTTGTATAAGGCGATAGGGAAGGTAGCTAGCAGCACACTGCTACCAACAGACATTTTTAGGAGCGTACGACGACTAAGGTGTTTCACGAAATTTACCCCAATTTATCTGCGGCTCTAAGAGCGCTTGCCGCCACGGTTAAACTCGGATTAGCAGGCGGACAAGTTGTAAACGTTGCGCTGCCAACCACCACCAAATTGCGCAGTTTGTGGTGCAGCCCTTGACCGTCAATCACAAACTTTTCGGCATCGTTACCCATTTGCAAAGAGCATTGAACATGTGACTCTGTAACGCGCTCCCACAGGGGTACTATTTTCTCGACCGGCAAAGGGGCGAGAACTTCTGCCAGTTTTTTCTCAACTCGCTGCAAACCAGCTTTTGCATAGGAAGAAACCTCTGCGTGAGATACATAAGCCTGGTTTTTATGGTTTAGCGTTACGGTATTATTGTCTTGCGGCAAATCTTCTATCGCAACCAGCAAGGGCAACACTTGCCGCCATCGCTTTTGCTCGGCACGCAAGCCGTGCTTAATACGATTCTCGAAATAGAGCAGAGCCGCAGCGGCGTTTTTACGGTCCGCGTTTGAATCGTAGAGGCTATAATTTAAACCTGTAGTAATCGTACTGCCGCCAAAATTATCAACGCCATCTAAGAAAACTTCATATTCATAACCCAGCTGTTCACAAATGCCTACTCCCGTTCTAGGGTGGTTAAGCCCGGAACGCAAAAGAATAGCGGGGCTTTGTATACCATTGGCGCCAAGCACTACCAGGTCAGCTTTTAGGCTTGCCTTCTCACCTTCACGATTAAAATAAGTAACACCGGTAGCAACGGTGTTTTCATGTAAGATTTCCTGCGCATTGGCACCGGTGATATAGGTAATATTTTTATGTTCGAGAATATCTTTCAAGCCATTGAAGGCCGTAAATTTCGCATTCACCGGGCATAAATTGCAGCGGCTTGAAGCACAACATCGGCTTCTATTTTTTGTGGCTATCGATGCTCTTGCCGTCGCAATGGGGAAATGCTGCTCTGGCTGGGCTTTAATCATTATCTCGTCAATTGCGCTGACACGGTGAGGGGGCAAAGGAAAAGCGCCCGATCTTGGGGATACCTTATCCATGGTATTCGCCCCAGATATGGACATAATCTTC
>JAHQVY010000335.1 GCA_019634095.1 Cellvibrionaceae bacterium | reverse complement strand
CCAGAACACCCGCAAATGCACTTCTCCGCCACGCCGCCCACCAAATTCCTCGAACACCAAGCGCAATTGATAGGCCGGCCGCGCCCGGTTATCCCAGGGAAAAGCCGACACTTTATCTAACACCCAGTATTGCGCTAAATTATCGGCGAGCACTCGCCCCATCGCCGCTCGCAAATCACCTGCCCAGGCATGCTCGCCAGAAACCTGTACTTGCTGGCGATCGCTAACGCTTACAATACTCGGATTATCCATGTATTCGGGAATTACAATCGGCCCGACACCAAAACTGAGAGATTTATCGGGCAACTCACTGCGCTGGGTTTCTACCTGTTTTATTGCAAATAGCGAAAAATACTGCGTCGCAGGACTCGGCGAAATGCAGGCGGCACAAATACCTGACAATACCGCGATAACCGCAGAGCGCTTAATACTTACCAAGCCGCGAGCCATAGCGCATTCAGCCGCCTGGGCCACAACACAAATGTGCCGAAACAGCCAGGCACGGCGAAGTGCGCGAGAAAGTGAAGTTAGCATTTAATCGTCCTTTTCTCTGCCGGTAATCAGGGAATTGGGTTGGCGATTGAGCTCATTGAGGAAAAGCTCTAGAGATTTGCCCGCATCCCCCAGTGATTTTGCCATTTGCGTGAGCTCATATTTTAGCTCGGAATCGGGCGCAATTGCTTGGTCCAAGCTCGCCATCGCTTTATTCATTTCGACAATGGCTAGATTAGTGGATTGCAAGGTAGTTTCTAGATTCTCGATTGCGCCATCAAATTTTTCTGCGGTATTTTTTTCATCGAGTTTGGCCAGAAGATTGCTCATACTGCGCAAACTGCCAGATAAATGATTGCCGATTTTATCGAAGGGAATCGCCGATACTTTATCCAATACATCGGCGAGTTGGTTGCCAATTTGGTCGATTTCATCGGGCACTGTGGGAATTTCTGAATACTTTTCGCCGCGGGAAAATTGCCCGGAATCTAAATCGGTAAATTCCAAATTTATGTAGCGAGAACCGGTAATGAGATTGGCGGTCTTCATTTTGGCACGCAAGCCCTGACGCACCATTTCCTCAATACGCTGATCTAATTCGTTTCTCGAAGGCGTCTCCTTTGGCTCTAAGCGCTGCGGCTCTAAGGCAATGTAAACACGCAAACGGCTTTGCGCATTCTCCGAACCCGCCAGCTCCACATCGACCACCTCACCGATTTTAATTCCGCGAAACTCTACCGGCGCCCCAACGCTTAGGCCCCGCACCGAACTGGAAAACTTCAACAGATAATAGTATTTTAAGTTAAACCGGCCATCGAGCACCGAATCGCGATCTTCGTAGAGCATAAAACGCCGACCAGCCTTGGCGACGCGAATATTTTTAAAACTGGTGCCATTGCCGAAGGCCACACCACCACTAATCAAAGACGCCAGTGATCCCATATGGGCTTTTATGCCATCGGCGTTAATTGACATTCCAAAACCACTGACATTCCAAAAACGACTGCGAGTCTGCACCAGTTCATCGTAGGGCGCGCGCACGAAAATATTGACATCCACATAATCGCGATTGGCAGCCAGGCGGTAGGACGTAACCTCTCCCACACGAATTTGTCGGTAGTAAATGGGGGAACCGATATCGAGAGAGCCTAGCTCCTCCGCCTGCAAAACATATTGCGTGCCCTCCTCATCAGACTGATACAACGGCGGCTCGCCAAGCCCCTGAAAACTTGTTTGGTAGCTGCCGGGCTCCCCTGGATCCATCACAATGTAGACACCGGATATTAAGGTGCCTAAATTAGATACACCCGAGGCGGTTACCCTCGGTGTGACAATCCAAAACCGAGAATTTTCGCTAAGATGCTTAGCCACTTCGCGATCGAGCTCAACCATCACCACCACTTTGCGCAAATCTGAACTCAGCTTTACCCGCTGTACGGTACCTACTTGAACGTCGTTCAATTTAACCAGAGTCTGATTCGCGATTATATCGGGGGCACTATCAAAAATAATTTGCACTTGCGCGCCCTTTTCTAAGTGCGCTTGTACCACTAGCCACAGTGCGATAAGAACCGCCACAGCCGGTACAAACCAAACCGGCGATAGCGAAGCCATTTTGTTCACTGTCGCACTATTCCGAACTCGATTCATCTAAAGCGTCCCACAACAATCTCGGATCAAAGGATTCAGCGGCTATCATGGTTAGCACCACCACCACGCCAAAGGCAATAATTGCCCCCTCCGGTTCAACGGTATACACGAAGCCAAACTGTACTAAAGCAACTAACATAGTTACCACATAAACATCCACCATTGACCAGCGACCCACAAATTCAATGAAGCGGTAAAGCCAAGCACGATGTTTTATACCTCTTTTCATCCCCACTTTCACCGACAAAATGAGATAGGCCAATATCAGTATTTTTGCAATCGGCACCACAATGCTCGCAGTGAAAACCACCAACGCAATGCCCCACAAACCCGCAGCGACCAGCTCAATAACACCGGATAAAATCGTATCGGTTGCCACATCGCCCAAAGTCGCATAAGTCATAATAGGCAATACATTGGAGGGAATGTACAGCAACACCGCAGCAATTAAAAAAGCGGTGCTTTTTTCCAAACTTTTGGGAATGCGCTTGTGCAACACCGATAAGCAGCGAGGGCAGGCATTGTGACGATCGATTAAGGATTCGCCCACCATCGCGTGACAGACCCGGCAATCGTATACTTGTTCACCATCGTGGGCGATAAAGTAATTGTGCGGCTGAATCCAGGTCCACAACTTGCTGCGGTCCATTTTTATCCAGGCCAAAATTAGCACCATTACCAAGGCAGTAAACATATAAAACCCTATTTCCATGCGCAGCACCGCCATATCGGCAAGCTTCACGGAAGCCACCAATACGCTCAGCATAAATACTTCGAGCATACTCCAGCTCTGCACTTGTCGCAGCCAGCGCAGTATCAAGTGTTGCTGCGGCAGATGCCTGTTAAAGCTGTAGGGTATAAGTAAGTAAAGGAAGGCAAAAATCTCGAATAGGGGGAACACAAATACGGTGGTAATTACCAGCCCAGCCAACACCCACTGCTGCCGCTCCATCAGGGCCCAGAAGCCATCTAAAATGGTTGCGGTTTGGCTTTGCGGGCCCACCTCTAAAGTGATAAAAGGTAAACTTACGCTGCAAACAAATAAAACCGCTGCAGTAATTGCGAGGGCGCAGGCCACTTGTAACCATTCCCCCACGCCCCGGTGCAGCACACTGTTGCATTGGCTGCAACGCAATTCTTGCTTGGCGGAAATAGGCGCAATGGCTTGCAGCTTGCCGCAATCGCGGCACAACAGCAAGTCGTGTTTTTCTGTTTCAGGTTGCACAGCAGCAGGGGAAATGACTTGTTGAGGTAGGGAACGCAAAGCTTAAACCTTGTTGTTGAAACAGTTTTGTATCGAGCTAGACAAGACGACAGCTAGAGTCGACCTGCCGCTAGCCGGGCAACACGCCGTTTGAGCCATAGTTGTGAATTAAACATTTTCATGCCACGGTTCCGCAACCAGCGAACACTCAAATCGTCGCTGGCGAACAAACGCTTAAAGCCTTCCATGGTTGCCGCGGCCGCCAAATTATGCGGTTTTCTGCGGCGTTGATAGCGCTGCAAAACAGAAAAATGCCCCAGCGGCACCTGCCTTGCCAAAGCCCGCTGAATTTCACCGGTCAGCGCGATGATATCGGCAAAGCCCAGATTGGCGCCCTGACCCGCCAGCGGGTGAATGGTATGGGCAGCATCACCCACCAGCGCAAAACCGGGTTGGATATAATGCTTGGCGTGGCGTTGATGCAGGGCAAAGCAATGGCGCTGACTGGCGTGATGAATTCCCCCTAAAACGTGCTCGAATTCTTGTGCGAGAATTTGGCAGAAAGCATCGTCACTGAGCGCCATTATGTTCGGGCAATTTTCGTTATCGATAGACCAAACCAGAGAACTGACATTTTCACTGTGCGAGTGCTCACCGTATGAACGCTGGCACAGGGGCAACAGTGCAATCGGCCCGGAGTTGCTAAAACGCTGACGGCACGCAAAGCCGTGCGGTTTCTCCGTTTTAACCGTGCAAACAATCGCTGACTGCTGGTACGACCATTGGCGCATGGCCATGCCAAAGCGTTCACGCATTTCAGAGTGCGCGCCATCTGCGGCGACAATCAACGCACTTTTGATCACGGTGGCTCCGCAGTCGGGCGACTCGCCAACCGGCCGGACAACTGTCCGCCCCTGTTCCGCAGCCACAACCTGGTGACCCGTGAAAAAACGCAGCCGCGACTGATCCGACAGGTGTTGCCACAATGTATTCACCAGGGAACTATTCTCAACAATATAGCCTAAATAGGGCGCATGGTCGTCGCTACAATCGAATTCGACATTACCCGTACCTTCGCCATCCCAAACCACCATTGAAAAATAGGGGCAAGCCCGAGCAGAAACCAGCGCTTGCCACACTTTTTGCGCCTGCAAAAAATCGATCGCGCTGGGCGAGAGGGCCATAACTCGCGGATCAAACTCCGCTCCTTGAAACTGTGCTGGGGCCTTGCCCGCATCCACCAAGGCCACCGTGAGTGGGGTACTGCGCAACAAACTCAGTGCTAAACTGGCACCGATGGCACCGCCACCGACAATAGTAATGTCAACATCGAGATTGTCACTCACCCTGAACTCCACAACGTGCTATCCGCATAAACTCGGGTTGTACCTGGCTTTGGCCACGTCCCATCATATGAGCAAAGAAACCTTGCTTGGCGAAAGGCAATAACTCTAGCGATAGCAGACCGAGATTCCTTATCAATTGCAGGTTCTTTTTTTCGCTGCTAAAAATACTGTTAAAGCCGTGACTGATGAGTGAAGTGCGGTTTTGGTCCGCCTGCTGCCTTTCGGCATATTCCTGCAATAAAACTAAATCGCCATAGTTAAGGCCGGGAGCTTTTTCTGCCAACACCCCAACCAGTTGCTGCACATCGCGCAGGGCGAGATTAAAACCCTGCCCCGCCACGGGGTGCAGCGAGTGCACCGCATTGCCCAACAAAACAATATTGGATCTCACCTGCTCCTCGGATAGCACTCGTCGCAAGGGATAGTGATCGCGTTTACCCACACGCTTAAAACGGCCCACAGCAGAACCAAAAACCTGCTGTAGCTGGCTCAGAAACTGCTGCTCACTCCAGGCCAGGCATGCCGCCAACTCCCGGTCCGGGCGGGTCCAAATCAAGGCGGCCGTATTACCCTCTCCAGCCGGATCTGCCAGGGGCAGCAAAGCCATTGGCCCCTCTGCGGTAAATCGCTCAAAAGCCCGCCCCTGATGAGGCTGTTCAAAAGCCACATTTGCCACCACTGCGTGCTGATGATAGTCATCGGCCGTTGCGCCAATCCCCAACTGGCGCCGCAATTGGGAATTGGCGCCGTCGGCGATAACCAACAAACTCGTCTGCAGTGAGCCGCCATTACTGAGACTAAGCTGCACCACTTGCTGTCGCGGCAGCACCTTTTCGACGCCCAGTGGTCGGGCAAGATTCAGGTTGGGATAGCCCGAAGTCTGGTTGAGCGCCTCGACCAGCACAGCATTCGTCACCACGAAGCCCAATGGTTGCCGCTCGCCCGCTCCTTCAGAATAAGACACTCGGCCAATATGGCCGCGGTCGGACACCTGCACACTGAGTATCGGCGCTGCTCGGTCGCAAATTTGCGACCACAAACCCAAGGCTTGTAGCATGTCTACGCTGCCCATAGACAAAGCCGTGGAGCGGGCATCAAAATTAGACGAGGCCGGTGTCGATACTGGGCCGGGTGGGTGTTGTTCTATTAGCCGAATTCTGGCCTCCGGTAAGGCGCGACACAGCATATGCGCGCAACTTAAGCCCACCAAACCGCCGCCAACGACGGCGATATCAACCCGCGTCGGCTCAGCCATTGGGCGGGCGCTCTGTCGAGCCGCCCGCGCTTCGGCCGCGATGCATCAAGGCTTCAATATCGGCTACGGTTTTTGGCACCGCATCGGTTAACACACGGCAACCGCTCTTGGTCACCAATACATCGTCTTCTATGCGCACGCCAATACCGCGCCATTTCGGCGCAACATCTTGGTTTTCCGGGGAGACATATATCCCCGGTTCAACCGTCATAACCATAGCGGGCTCCATAACCCGCCACTCGCCACCCACTTTGTAGTCCCCCACATCGTGAACATCCATGCCGATCCAGTGACCAATGCGATGCATGTAAAAGGCTTTGTAGGTTTCCTTCTCGATATTCTCTGCCAGTTCACCGCTCAATAGGCCAAGCTCAATTAAGCCTGCAGTAATGGTACGCACCGAAGCATCGTGGGGAGCGTTCCAGTGATTACCGGGTTTCACTTCACTGATTGCGGCCTCTTGGGCCGCTAACACCAGCTCGTAAATAGCGCGCTGCTCTTGCGAAAATCGACCATTGACCGGAAAGGTTCGCGTGATATCCGAAGCGTAAAAGTCGAACTCACAGCCAGCATCAATAAGGACTAAATCGCCATCTTTTAGTTGGCTGTTATTCTCGACGTAATGAAGGATGCATGCATTGGCACCACTCCCGACAATCGAGTTGTACGCCATGTGCTTAGCACCCGACATCGCACAGTGATGGCGAATTTCCGATTCTAATTGGTACTCATACATACCTGGCTGGCAAGCTTGCATAGCAATGACATGGGCTTGCGCAGAGATGTTTGCGGCTGTATCCATAATGTGGATTTCAGCCGCGCTTTTGAACAGGCGCATATCGTGCAGCAAATGATTCAAATCGACAAATTCCCCCGGTGGCGAAGCCCCGGAGCGCACCTTGGCGCGAATGCTATTGAGCCAGCTCATAACCCGCAAATCGAAATCGGTGTCGCTGCCCATGGCGTAATATACACGCGCACGCCCCTCCAGCAGACCGGGCAAAATGTCATGGATGTCGCTAATGGGAAAGGCGTCGTCGGCGGCAAATTCGCTGCAGGCGCCCTCGGGCCCAGCTCGGTGACCATCCCAGATTTCGCGTGCCGCATCGCGCTCTCGACAAAACATCACGAATTCACCCTGAGCGCGTCCGGGTATCAGCACCAGTAGCGCTTCAGGCTCATCGAAGCCCGATAAATAGTGAAAATCGCTGTTTTGGCGAAACGGGAAATCGGTATCCCGGCTGCGATTCTGTTCTTTACCCGAGGGCAAAATAGCAATACTGTTGTCTTGCATTAGCTCGCAAAGCGTCCCGCGCCTGCGAGCGTACTCTTGTTTCGAAATACTCATGTCAATGTACTATTAGGTCATTTGGTTTATCTTTGTAGTCATTGTGTATCCTTAACACCGCAACTTTTACATATTCGACCAATTCGCGCCAGTAACCCTCATTATCTTCCGGGTTATCGTTATCATCCACTGCGACCTGGGAAATATTTGCAATGTCTCTCAGCGCCTCGGCAACCTCTGGATCCAAATTCGCCTCGCCACTACCGCCAAGCGCGCGGCCGACGCCGTGCAGAAAGCCGCTGCACCAGGCACCGAGCTCTGCAGTGCGATGGCGCAGTGGGCTGTCCTCCGCCGGCAATAAGGGTAAAAATCGGAAAAGCTGCTCACTGAATTTGTCGGAGTTAACAACCAGTAAATCTTGGAACAGGGTATGCTGATCCTCGCTTAGCTCGCTGTCTTCAAGATCTAGAAATTTTCTTGCTATCTCTGACCATTCTATAATCTCAGGCGCACCCGCAGTACTCACCAAGCCAATAAGTAGCCCATGAAGTTCCGAGGCCGAGTGCACCGCGCCGAAATTGAGCAATTGATCGTTGATAAATTCAAAGCTGTATTTACTCTGCATATAGGCCTCAATCGTTATCTGGCTGCATGCTAACACTTTGTGCGGCGCTTAACACTTTGCCATTGCCGCTAAGCCGCCGTGGCACAAGGTATGCAACCATGCGCCACGCAGCCAAAGCATACGCTAACACATGGATTACACCAACATAGACACCAAATGATACAAAAGTATCATTTAAATCATCTCTCCATCAATCCGCTCGATAATCGGACAAACTTTTTCAGCTTTACCCACAAACCACTATACTTTTAAATATTCTCCTTTAACATCTAAGGCAATACGACGCCAAATTTCGATTAGTGACAGTACTATTCGCATGAATGAACACATACTTCAACAGATAGAAACTAAAACAGATGAACTTATTAGCCGTGTTCAGAAACTGGAGCAGGAAAATGCTGAGCTTAAAGCGCAGCAAGCGACTTGGAACGAGGAGAAAGCGCGCTTAATTGAAAAAAATGAAGCGGCATTGAGCCAAGTTGAAGCGATGATTGAGCGGCTAAAGGTAATTGATACCGATAACGGTGCGACATGATCCGGTAGGAGAACCGGTTCCACTTGAACAGGGCGATTCCCGCAGCACACGAGGAAATGAAATAATACGAAACGAGACCAAACCCAGGCAAGACTGCCGCCGCTATTGACGACAAACGACGATTCAATCTACCAAAACAATTTTTATTAGTTTTTGTCAAACGAATAGTTTTTAATTGCGCCATGAAGGCAAGTTGGATAAACCCGCCAATATCAATGGTTACTTTTTATTTGCATATTTGCTGTAGCACTGAAGGTTAACACAACTTGTACAATACCATTTGTCAACACCAGAGATGCAATAATGAGTGATAATCAGCGGGTCTATGTCAGCATTCTAGACAAAGAATACCAGATTGCATGCCCGGCAAATGAGCGCGAGGCTCTACACAAAGCAGCACGAGAATTAGACTCTCGCATGCGTGCCATTAGAAATTCCGGCACCATTGTTGGCATCGAGCGTATTGCAGTGATGGCGGCACTGAATTTATGCCACGAGTTAAACAAAAATCGCGATGAGTCCTTAAACGAAGCTCAACACACGCATAGCTCACTGAATAAAATTATTGAAAAGCTTAACAGTGCCTTGCTACAAAATTGAGTAGTACTCTTAATTTTTTTCAAAAAAACCGCCTTAGTAAAATTGTCAAGACTGGTATCGAAACTAGCGAATGCTATACTGAAATCCAACCTGGGGTGTTTGCTTATCGACTGATTCCCTGAGCCGATAATTTCCATTTGGAGGCTACTCGTTTCACTGTGAGCATGTCCGCTTGACGGAAAGCCTAATGTGGAGCAGTTCCCTCCCCCTTGAACCATCGGGTTCAAGGTAAGGTCGATGGCGGCAACCCGGGCCACTTTATAAATACCATGAAAACGAAAAAAGAACTTCGCAAGAAATTACGGGTAAGCCGCAACAACCTAAGTTCTCAGCAACAACAAAAAGCGGCAAAATATCTCGCGCAGCGTGTGGCTAGCTCACGCGTTTTTCAGCGTTCAAAAAATATTGCATTTTACAGCGCAAGTGACGGCGAAATTTCTTTATCCCCCCTATTGCAAATTGCCAACAGATACCGCAAGAAATGCTACTTCCCCGCAGTAAAACAAAAACAAATGCAGTTCCGCCGGCTCAAAGCCAAGCAAAAGCTCTACTTGCGCAATAAGTTTGGCATTAAAGAGCCCAACGCTCGCGCAGCAAAGATCAGGGCAACGCAATTAAATTTGGTTTTACTTCCGCTTGTGGGCTTTGACGCTGCGGGAAATCGCTTGGGCATGGGCGGAGGCTACTACGATAAAACATTTAAATTTTGCTGCAAACGCTCACACAAGACCGTTTTAATGGGGGTCGCGCACCACTGCCAAAAAGTGGAAAAACTTTTCGCCGATACCTGGGATATACCACTAAACACCATTGTGACCGATCAACAAACACTGCGATGCAAGCACCAGTCGTAAAACACCCCCACCAAAGTTCAGACTCACAATCTACCAGGCACATAACTAGAAACAAAAGCTTATCGCATACTTCAAAGCGTGACGTTAGCGAGGAGCCTACACGGAATAATCACAGCGAGCTTGAACCAGGAGCCACTCTTCTTTAACCTAAATTAATCAGTTGGATCGTAGCGAGGGCGTCCAAGGGGCTGAAATTAGAGTGAATTTTTTAACTTTTTCGGCCAATTCGTAGTCACTCTACGGGTGCAGTCGAAAAATTGAAAAAACGCTTTAATTTCAGTTCAT
>JAHQVY010000334.1 GCA_019634095.1 Cellvibrionaceae bacterium | reverse complement strand
CAAGCGTTTGGAATCTAAAGCCATAAATTCCGCGTTTTTGTGTGACTTGCTACGCCAAAGAATTAACACAAAAACACTCCATCTTCGGCACGTCTGAAGTGGGTGTTATGAATTAGGGATAAAAACTTGGAAGAATTTTTTGGGGCGATCGTAAGAGCAACGATTTTAATAATTCTATTTGTGTTTTCTCTGATTCTTGGATTTGGGCTAATATACCCGTAGCATTTGATATTTAGGCCTCAGAAGCAGGCTCCTGAGTGCCCGTGGCGGTGTTGCTCCGCCTTCAATAGAATCGCTATTCTGCGTTGCCCTAATACCTCACATCCTTGTGAGTACCACCTTGCCAAGAACCTTAATTGACGTACTCCTAACACCTATATTTCAATCGCTACGGGTATATCTTCAATTTGTTTACATCTTTTAAGCAATATTCGCCCTTAGCGATGATATAAACTAAGTCGGCCATATATTCACTTAATAAAAGGAAAAAGGATGACTAAACTCAGGGCCCTTTGCATTTCTCTTTTAATGGTATTAAATATTTCTGCCTACGCTAAACCCATAAAATCGGCTAGGCCTGCGGAAGAGCGCACTTATCAGTACATGTATGAAACCGACAGTATAAAACTCACCAAGCTTGTAGAAATAGCACAAAAGAATATTGATCGACCGATACTGATACATTCCTATGCTCGCTCAACAGTCGTCGCTAAGGGCGCGCTCCCGAAGATCATGAACCTGGATGCATTTGGGGAAATCTTGGCGGAAAATTTTATGACGGTGGTGGAAAAAGGCGAATTTTTAGTTGTATTGCCTAGTAATGAGGCGCGAACAAGTAGCATACCGGTCGTTGAATTCCGTGATGATCTGCCCTATAAAAACTGGCAGTGGGTAACAACATCGTTTCAACCAAAAAATAACATCAAGGTGGCAAAGTTGATGCCGGTTATAAGGCCACTGTTGCCAGGCCGCGCCCATCTTGGCGCACACATCCCAACCAATAAGATTTTGATTACAGCGTCTTACGGTAATGTTAAACGCATTATTAACGTTTTAAATGAGATAGATGCTGATGCTCCATAGAGTACGTTACTTGCTGGCTGGCACCGAAGTTGGATTTTGCCGCGCGCTTATTGCCTATTGTGATAGTTATCAATAGTTATCAATAGTTGAATGCCACTTAATTTAGTGGCAGCTCCAGGGGTGGCCGGCGTATTATCCAGACCGCTCAAGCCTTCCCTGGCGCTATGAAAGCGTTCCCGACGCTTGAATGCCTGGAAAAAAACCGCGGCCACCCCTTTTCAGTAATGGTGGGTAAATATGGATAGACAAAGTGGCTTGGACTGCCTTAGCTTCTGCAAGCATTGTATTTTGAGAGTTTTAGGGTTAATTAAGTGCCATTCATGTGTAGTGGTTTAATTAACCCGTACCATCGAAGCGAGGTGGCAAGCGGCTTGCCTGCCATTTATCCATAAATTAGTCGGTTACCGGTTGGATGTCGCTGGGCCTGAAAAACGATTGAGTAATACAAAGTATTGAACACGATAAGCAATTAATTACACCTGCTGAGATGGAGAAGTATCGAAATGACAACGATTGCCAAAACAATAATTCTACTCTTATTAAGTGTGGCGCTATGCTCCACTGCTTTTAGCCAAGGTATTCCCAGTGACAGCGAATTGATTGGCTTATGGGAAGGTAAACGTATTGCCGGGCCGGAAATTCAGGGAGATCTTCTAATCGTATTGGCAGGTGAGCAGTGGCGGGTTGATGTAGCGGGGCACACGCTGTCTGTTCCTATCAATAATACTGGTAGCCGTGCTGAGCTGTCTTTTAGCATTCCGGGTGGGCGCGGCTCTTTTAGTGGCAAGCTTGGCGATGGGGGCAAGCAGATTACCGGGCATTGGACCCAACCCGGTACGCTCAATAACGGTATGCCGCACGCATCGCCGGTGGTTCTGCGCCTTGAGGGGGCAGGGCGCTGGCGTGGTCAAATTGTGCCTTTGCTAGATGAGTTTTCACTGTTCTTACCGGTCTGGAAACGCGAGGATGGGTCTTTGGGGGCATTCTTACGCAACCCCGATCGTGGCTTCGGTGTCTTTTATAATGTGGATAAAGTCGAGCGAGTGGGTGACTCGGTTAAGTGGATAGGGAAATTTTTTCGCAATCCAAATGAAACCGTACTGGCCCAGGCGCATTATCAACCGGGGCGGATGGCGGTTAATATTCGGGGAAACCTGTATGACATGCGCCGGCTCGCAGATGCCAGTAACAGCCATTTTTATGCGCGTGGCAAGGTTCCAGCGCCCTATCACTATACACCGCCATTAGTCATTCCGGAGGATGGCTGGCCGATCGGATCATTGCAAAACGCAAATATTAACGAGAAAAGCATCGCTCAATTTATCGACCAGGTTGTGCTTAAACCAGCGGATTCGATTGATGACCCATACATTCACGGCATTTTGATTGCGCGCAAGGGCAAACTGGTGTTAGAGGAGTACTTTCACGGTTTTCATCGTAATAAAGCCCATGACACTCGTTCCGCCAGCAAAAGTTTAGCCGCAGTACTTGCCGGTGCGGTAATCCACTCGGGCGCAGCGCTTACTCTGAGTAGTCCCGTGTT
Source organism: Cellvibrionaceae bacterium (assembly GCA_019634095.1). Taxonomy (GTDB): domain Bacteria; phylum Pseudomonadota; class Gammaproteobacteria; order Pseudomonadales; family Cellvibrionaceae; genus JAHQVY01. Next base: position 10,814 of record JAHQVY010000334.1, on the reverse strand, counting down.
TCGGACTATTCATGGTGGGCAGGCCAGCAATGAAAAAGCCGCCGATCAGCGTCGACAAAAAATCAATTTAGCGCATTTGCTGAGTATGGCGTCGGGTATGGATTGCGACGACCGCGACCCGCAATCGAAAGGCAATGAAGATACCATGCAGTCGCAACAAGATCAGTTGGACTGGTATCAGTACACGATGGATCTGGAAATGGTTAGAAGCCCAGGAAGAAAAGCCGTTTACTGTACGGCAGGAATGAACCTTGTGGGCGCAGTGTTGGCTTCCGCAACCGGTCGCAAGCTGGAAGATCTATTTATGGAATTGATTGCTAAACCACTGCAAATCAAACATTATTACTTGAATATTTCGCCCACAGGCCAGCCTTACTTGGGTGGCGGCATCTACTGGCGACCCCGAGATTTTATGAAACTCGGCCAAGTGATGTTAAACGGCGGCAGCTGGAATGGTCGGCGTATCTTAAGCGAAGACTATGCTAAAAAATCCGTTTCTGCGCTGTATACGATGCAGAGCAAAGGCTATGGTTATGGCTGGTGGTCACAGCAATACCCCTACAAAGGTGGGCAGGTGCAGGCATTTTTTGCTGCGGGTAATGGCGGTCAGCTGGTGATGGGTATTCCCGAGTTAGAGTTATTGGTCGCGTTTTATGCCGGTAACTACAGCCACAAAACCTTCTTCAGAATTCAGCAGGAGTTTGTGCCTGACTATATCTTGCCTGCGTTGAAATAAACGGTTTTTTCTAGTTTTTCACGGCAGAAGCAACCCGCTAAATAGCGGTGAAACCGTAATTTTCTCAGCATCAATTTTTGGGTGGGTTTATATTCAATATCAATTAATAATGCCAGCCAAATTCAGTGCCATTCATCCTAAATTAATTTTGATGCTGCAACTCAACAGATGGTTTTAGTGCTATTTCATAAGCCCATTACACCGTTTAGGGGTTAACGCTTTTGACAACCTCTGCCACTAGAGCGCTGTTGGTTCGCGGCATGGCGTATTCAGGAAGGCTAGTATCATCTCCCATGGAAACCGTTTGGTTTTGAAACTGCATGCGGCTGGGTTGCAATGTTTCAACATTGGAGCCGATGTGCAGCTCTTTGAGCTTTGCGCTCGCCACTATTTTTCGAGCATTTTCTGCGGTGATATTAACGGCAGGTAAAATAATGCAGTTGTTGCCGGCGTGGCTTTGTAGTTTTGCAATCAACGACAAGCCCTCCATGGCGCTGGGGGCGTGACCGGAAGTTAAAATTCTATCCACACCGCAATCTAACAAGGCATCTAGCGCCTGCATGGCATTGCTCGACATGTCAAATGCGCGGTGAAAGGTCACTTGCATCGGCCTCGCTAGGTCGATCAGATTTTTGGTGCGTTCGACGTCTATACTGCCATCGGCATTGAGCATGCCGAAGACAACGCCGTCGACACCGGCGCTGTGCATATGGGCAATATCTCTTTGCATGCATTTAAATTCGTGTTCGGAGTAGAGAAAGTCTCCGCCCCGCGGTCGCACCATAGCCATTATTTCTATATTCAGCTGTTCGCGCACCGCTTCCACCGTACCGATACTCGGGGAAGTTCCGCCTTCCATTAAGTTATCGCACAGCTCGACGCGGTGCGCGCCACCGGCTTGGGCGGCAATTGCCGATTCGATACCGTTTAAACAAATTTCGACTTTAATCATATGCGTGGCGGCCTATTTTTTATTCGCGCGAATTTTATGGCCCTTTAAACCGTAAAACAGAATTATTAAATAGCACGGAAGGTTAACCAAGTAAGCATTTTGCGCATTGCCATCCACGGCAAAATGCCCATAGGCGAGTGGCAGGATAGCGCCTCCGGCAATACCCATAATTAACAGTGCGGAGCCGGTGGCGGTGAATTTACCTAAACCTTTCAGAGCTAAGGGCCATACCGTGGGCCAAACCAGCGCGTTTGCCAAGCCCAGCAGCGCCACGAATACAATGGTGTCGGGCACCGCCGGTACGCCGGCCCAGCTAAACAAGATATCTGCCAGCGCGGTGCTTTGTGCGGACGAATAAACGGCGCCCAAGGTAAAAGCCAGGCCGGCAACTGCCGTGATACTGAGTGCAGTGGCTTGGCTGATAAAGCGCGGGATAAACGCCACGCCAAATAAATAGCCAATGACCATAAATACCATGGTGTAAGAGGTGAGAGATGCGAAATTATCAACGCCCAGTTGCTGGCCGTACAAGCCGATGGTGTCCCCTGCAATAACTTCGACACCGACGTAACAAAATAGGGTGAGCGCACCTAAAATTAAGTGGGGAAACTGCAAAACAGCGAGGGGGGATTCATTGCTTTGCTTATCGTCTGCTTCGAAATTGAGATCTTCTAGCGCAGAAAACTGCACAAATACCGCCAGGCCCACTAGCACCACTGCCATATAAATATAGGGGAGTACTAATCGTTGGCTAAGTTCCGCAATGCGCGACTCGCGCTCAAGCTCTGAAAGCGCTGCCAAACTGGCTTCATCATAGCCCTGAATACCGCTGAGTATGAGTGCGGTAAAGACCAGGGGCACGATAACGCCAGCCCCTTTATTAATTAAACCCATAATACTAATGCGCTTGGCGGCGCTTTCGCTGGGGCCAATTAAAACAATGTAGGGGTTAGAGGCGGTTTGCAACAAGGTTAAGCCGCTACCAAGGGTAAACAGCGCCAATAAAAACACCCCGTAGTGTTGCCACTGCGCGGCGGGAATAAAAATTAATGCCCCCGCTGCCATAATACCTAAGCCCAGCACCATACCGGTTTTATAGCCGATGGCCTTTAAAATAATCGCCGAGGGTAAGGCCATAACGGTATAGGCAATATAAAAGGCCAGGGTGACAAATAGCGCCTGGAATTCATTGAGGTCGCAAATAATTTTTAGAAAGGGAATAAGTGAACCGTTTAGCCAAGTAACAAAGCCAAAAACAAAAAACAGTGTGCCAATAATCATCATAGGGATTAACGTTTTTGGCTGGGGTATGGCTTGCGTTGTCATGGGGTTACCTATTCTTTGTTTTTACTTTGCAACTATTTGGATTCACTTAGCATTATTTGGGGTCGCTTAGCATAGCTTTGAATTGTTTTCTCGCGAAAATAGCGGCGCCCATTTCCGGGGCCTCTAAAGCGGGCTGAAATTTTTGGGCCAGATCACTTTTTATGTTGGGCAGCATTTTTTTAGACAGACCGCCGATGGCCGAAATTCTCGGTGCGCCGAAATCTAACAGCCGCTGAGCGAGACCAGCTAAGTACTCAGCACCTTCACGGATAATATTTTTTGCCACCGCGTCTTCGTTTTCTGCAGCGCTAAAAACCAGGGGCGCCAGCGCGGCAAAATCACGCTGTTTGGCATTATTTAACTTAGCAACTAAATCTAGGCTGGTGCGGGCTTGCAGCGCTTCTAAGACCATTGGCGCCAGCTGGGTTTTGGGGCCGAGTTTGTCTTCGGCGAGCAGGGTGGCCTGAATCGCTGATATTCCCAGCCAGCAGCCACTGCCTTTGTCCCCCAGAGGGTAGCCGTGCCCGCCCAAAGACAGGGTGCGGCCATCAACTTCGCAAAAGCCGGAGGTGCCGGTGCCTATCACTATCACCGCGCCGTTGGGGGCGCTGTGTGCTGCAGTATTTGCAATGTGCATATCGGTGGTCACAAAGTGCTTGGCGCAGGGTAACTGCCAGGCGCACATCGCTTGGTGTATCTCGCGAATGTTGACACCAGCCAAGCCCATGCCGATAACCACCTGCGACATTGCGCTCCGATTTAAACCCGCTTTGTCGAGGGCGGCGGCAAGGGTGGTTTCAATAGCGTGTTTCGCTGTTGCCATATCTTGGTAGGGGTTGGCTGGTCCACCTCTGGCGCTCGCCAGAGGCTTCAAATTACTATCGGTCAAAGTAACTTGGCACTTAGTGCCGCCACCATCTATTCCGGCGTATAAAAGCGTATTTTTTGGGGGGCTCTCTGACATTAAAGTTCCTTTACAAACGACGATTTGTTAATTTTCATAGAAGTCGTCCACTAACCAAAGGCAATTTACGCAGCATTGACAGCGTTGTCAATGGGCGGGCTTTATGATCTGTTTTTCCCATACCGCGTTTCGGCGGCGGTTGCTGCAATAGTCTAGACAAAGGTGTCGACAAAGGTGTCGCAAAAGCTGTGGCAAAACTACTCTCCATTTAAACTGAGGGCGCGCCCGCGGCGTTGGTTGTCGGGTGACACAGTCCTTACCTTCACCGCGCTATTCACCGGCAGCGGCTCGCTGTAGGGCGCCCAATGGCCAGCCTTCTCGCTATATTCCACGTTTAAACCCGGAAATACGACATTTAAATGAAGTCGCCCCTGTCGGATAGTGGCACCTGCGGTGGGCAAGCGATAGTTGAGCCCGGCGAGATCGAGTTTGGCGAGCTCTTTCTGCCCCAAGGTATTGGCGAAGCGATGCCAGTCCGCCTCTCGTTGCCGCTGCATTGCCTCGGTAAAAAAGTTGCTTTGCCGGCTGTAAACCGCGCCCTTTGGGTTGTAGGGCACTTCCCATGGCGCCCGGTGCCAGGCGCGTTCACTCAGTGCCAGTAGCCTCGGAAATAACATGTATTCTACTTGTTTATCTGTGCGCACGGTTTCGCTCCACAAATGCCCTTGAACACCGCGAAAAGCCCGGTTGCCATTGCGGGGTTGATGGCGAATGTTGCCCTGCGCGTCGCGCTGCTGGCGGTCGTCCAGGCGCATCGGTTGGCCGTTGCGATCGTTCCAGAATTCCGCGTGAACCGGGAGGTTTTCCGGCATAAATTGAAACACTTTGCGCGTATTGACGTAGCGAGCGCCCCAGTAATAACCCCGTTCTTTCGGGTCGGCCTCATAGGGAAAATCGAAATAGGTGGCGTCTGGGCTGGAGATAATCACCTGCCAACCGCGGTTTGCTTGCCGGTGCGGGCTTTGGTGACCATTCCAGAAGAGCGGGGTCCAGGCATTGGATTGCACTGTCGCCGGCATTTTTTGCGGATTGGTGTGTTCTAAGCCGTCACTCCAGGCGGCGGTTTCAATGTTTTTGCTGGCCAGCATGGCAGCCACGCGCTCTATAAAATAGGCGCCGAGCTGCTGCGGAATACTCAGGCTTGGCTGGTTTAGCACTAAGCGCTGACAGGCCGGAGAAGCCTGCCATGCACCGGCGGTTTCGTCGGCACCAATATGATAGCGGGTGAGAGGGTGCAGCGCTTGCCGATGGATGTCGCGCATTTCATCAATGACTTTCTCTATAAACGCGTAAGCGGAGTCCAGACAAACGTTCACGGTGTTGTCGTTATAGTTCTGCACCGAGCGGTATTCACTTTGGTCTTCAAAGTCGCTCAGTAAATACTGCCTCGCCCGCTGGGTTTCACCGCGGGCCTGCAATTTGCGATAGCGAGCCTCCATGGCCTTAATCGCCGCCCTGGCGTGGCCGGGCATATCGAAGGAGGGCAGCACTTGAATATGTCGCGCGCTGGCGGCACGCAGAATTTCCTGGTAATCCGCGACGCTGTAATAGCCATTTACCGGCGTGTCGCCGAAGGGACCGCTGCCCAGCTGCGGCAGCAGGCAGCGGTTTTCCTCCAAGTCGTGGCAGCGTTTACTGCCAATCTCTGTCAGTTCCGGCAGGCCGGGAATTTCCATGCGCCAGCCCTCATCGTCGCCGAGGTGCAAGTGCAGTTTATTAAGCTTGTAGGCCGCCATCTGATCGAGGATTTTTAGGATCACTGCCTTGCTATGAAAATTGCGGGCCACATCGATGTGCAAACCGCGAAACGAGTAGCGAGGGCTGTCTTTAACGTCCATAAGCGGCACGCTCAAGCGGCCCAATGTCACCAAGCTGGCCAGGGAGTTGAGGGCATTGGCGGCGCCTGCGGCATCGCCGCTGTGAACAGCGATGCGCGTGCTTTGAATGCTTAGATGATAGCTGCCGGGTTTTGCCGCGGGCGCGGCGTTTTTAGCCACGATAACCTGCAGCGGAACGCCGGTAACCTGCTCGGAAATACCGAAACTTTCGAGGCGTGCCAGCGCCGCGCTAATCTGCGCTGGGGCAATACCGCTGCGATCTAGGCGTATGCCGCTGCTCAAGTCTAGGTAGCGGCCCTGGGCGTCCAACACCAGCTGCTGCGGCGTGGGAATAATGGCAGAGTCTAGGTGCGCAGAGAGCAGGGGGGTATCGGCATTGCTGCGAAATATTTCCTCGGCAGTGGCCCAACGACTCTTATCTTGCGGCGTGCGTTTAAACTGTTTTTCGACATCGGTAATTTCGCCGACGAAGGGCAGGCGCTCGAGCCCAGTTTCCGGGTCGATAAGGGGCCGGGTATTCGCCACCACTGCGGGCGTGAGATTTTCCGCCACAAAATAGTAGTTCGGCATTGGGTCGGTTTCGGAAAGCTGCCAGTAATCGGCGATAAACTCTATGCTTTGCGGGACGTTTGCCTGGAAGCCTTGAAAATGAGGGGTGGGCACAATACGGTGCAAATCGCCGTTAATATGCTGTATATCGAAGGCTTTACTGAAGTCCTGCCGAATCGGGGTGATATGGCTGAAGTAAAGTTGCCACCCGGCCTTGCTTAACGACTCTTGGCTGGTGAAACGCAGGGCGGCGCGAAAACAGTAGCCATGAGCGTGCTCTTTGGCGCAGTGAGGATTGCTGCGATTATCGATTACCCGATAAGCCACGGCCACCTTCTGGGCCATGCGGTCGAGTGTGCTCTGTGTGAGCGGGTTCTGTGTGATAAGGCTCTGATCGAGTGTCGCAGTTGCTGAAGTGCTGGCAAGGGAGGTTTGAAGTGGCGCAGCTGCCGCATTGTCGGCGCTGAACAGGCAGGCGGTAAGCAGGCTGCTCAATGCGGCGGCCGTACTGCAAAGTAAGGAGCGACTGAATTTTTTCATTGCTGGCCCGATTGTGATGACTGTATGCAGCTTGCGCCAGCATAGTGTTTTTGTTTGATTTTTTCGTTTGATTAGCGGCGAAGAACAGGCGAATGACACAGCGCCGCTTTTTAGCGAGTAGCCCAGCGTGTCTCGCGGCGGAAGTGCCCCTACAGGCCGTTTATTCAAGACTAAACTGCGCTAATAGTTTTTGATTTTCGGCCTCAACATGTTTGTAAAACTCTTTGTTGGCCAGTGTAGCGGCGGCCGCTTCATCCACCACAATCACGGCGTCTTGGTGCATTTGCAGCGCCGAGGCCGGGCAGGCGGCGCTTAGCGGGCCTTCCACGGTGGCTTGAATGGCTTCGGCCTTACTCGCGCCGGTGGCCAGTAGCAGAATTTTTTTTGCCTCTAAAATGGTACCGATACCCATGGTAATTGAAAGTCTGGGCTGGTATTCCCCGTCGGCAAAGAAGCGGGCATTGTCTGCGATAGTCGCCGGCGTCAGGGCCTTCACTCGGGTGCGCGATTGCAGCCCCGAGGAGGGTTCGTTAAAACCGATATGACCGTTGCGGCCAATGCCCAATAACTGTAAGTCGATACCGCCTTTGGCTTTTATTTGGGCTTCATAATCGCGACAAGCTTGCAGTGGGTTTTGCGCGTTGCCCTGGGGTACAGCGGTTTGCGATTTATCGATATCGATGTGGTTAAACAAGGCGGTGTCCATAAAATACCGGTAGCTCTGAGGGTGCGCTCCCGCCAAACCCAAGTATTCGTCTAAGTTAAAGGTTGCGGCAGCTTTGAAGCTAAGCTCCCCGCTTTGATTGGCATCGATAAGGTGGTTGTAGAGGGCAACCGGGGTTGAGCCGGTGGCTAAACCCAGCACAGACTTAGGCTTGCGACGAATTTGCTGCTTGAAGATTTCAGCGCCGTAAGCGGCGACATCTGCCGGGTTGTTTAAAATAACAATTTGCATCGAGTATTCCGAAATGGTTAACCATGTGCTTGGCAGCGCGCGTTTGCTGCGCTAGTCGCTATCTTTGTGGTGTCCTTAGGGGGGCTGAGTACAGCCCTGTATTAGTAAAGACAGCGTTGTCATTATCGGCAGTCTTGCCAGTGCTGTAAAGTAAGCCTTGGCAATTCTGTGGTGCTTGTATCGGCTTTAAAGCGATAAGTTCTCGATAAGCTTTTGATAAGTTCTCAGCGGGTAATAATACCGATGCCGCCCACGGCAATTTGTTTTAAATCAGCAACGGCTCGCGGCAAGCTTAATTTCAGGTAGCGCCCGGTATGTGTCTGTGAGAATTTAATACGCTGTTCACCTCGATTGGCGGCAATATTAGAAAACTCACCACTTTCCGCCACGCTGTGCCAGCGGTCGGGTTTATCGCTCACCCATGCGCTGTAGTTCGCTGGGGGCCCTGCGTTGTAGGGGTTTTGTGCGGCGGGCCGCAAAGTAAAGCCCTTTAATGAGTAAGACTGCGCCAGGTCGATAACTAGTTCAATAGGCTGTCCCAGCTCGCTGGTGTAGGCGGGGGCATTCCAGCCGCTAAGGCCCTGTAACAATACTGCAGCGTTTTTATCTGCGGGTGAGAGTATCTTCCAGTGTAAGGTCGAAACATCAAAGTCTGCCGTGGTAATTGCGCTGCGGGTGTTAGCTTTAACCGCCTGTGCCTTTACGGTACCACCCGATAACAGTGCAATCGGCCCAGTGTAATTTAAAGCGGGTGGGCTGCCGTCGATGGAGTAAAGCAGTTGCGTGCCTTCGTCCGCACTGCGCAATTCTACGCTGCCCTCGGCGCTGCGCGAAATTGTTGGTTCTTCTACAATGTTGGGCAGTAAAAATAAATTAAAATCAGAAATAACCGGTGCGGCACTGGCATTTAAAATTCGCAGGCGCACCTGCTGAGCGCTCACTGCCTGCTCCAGGCGAATAATGCGTTGGTGGCCAATACTGGTGTGGGCGGCAACGGTTTGCCAGCCCTGTGCTGTCATTATTTCCAGTACGAAATCATCCACGCGAATACCGTAGTTTAATACCTCTCGCAAACGAATAAAGTCGAAGGTTTGCTGCGAGTTTAAGTCGAGTTGCAGCCAGGCGCCTTGCCGCTCATCGGCTTTTGCCGCCCAATATTTATTGTCGACAAAGATGTTTTCGGCGCTGTACTCACTGCCGTGATTGCTAGATGCACTCGCGGTGGCGCCTTGCGCGAGGTCTTTCGCAAACGCTTGATCCAGAATGGCTTTAAAACCGGTTAGTGAGGCGACATCAGCTTCGTGCACCAGCCCGCGGCGGTCGGGCGGAATATTCAATAACAGGTTGGTACCGCGCGCAACAGAGGTCATATACAGCCGCAATAAGTTGGCTGGCGAGCGCACTTTGCTGTCCTCATCGCGGTGCCAAAACCAACCGGGGCGAATTGACGTATTGGTTTCTGCGGGATTCCAAATTGCCCCGCCGCGCACGCCGCGGTTGCCCTTTGCCATGGTGTAGGGCGTGTCATCAACCGTGGGCCAGCAGGGGTCGCCCGCCACACCGTGTTCGTTACCTACCCAGCGAACGTCCATATGCTCGTCGGCAAACATCACCGCGTCCGGCTGGTTTTTGCGAACAATAGCGCGTACTTTATCCCACTGGTAATAAGTTACCGCGTCGATTTTACGGCGCTCGCTGGCACCGCCGTAGTAGCCATCGCCGCCGTTGGCACCGTCGAACCACACTTCAAACAGCGGGCCATATTGCGTGGTGAGTTCTTCCAGTTGCTTATGATAATACTCGACGTAAGCCGGGCGACCATATTCTGCATGGTTGCGATCCCAGGGAGATAAATACACCCCAAACTTTAAGCCCTGCTGTTGGCAAGCGCTGGCAATTTCGCCAACGATATCTCCTGCACCGTTTTTGTAAGGGCAATTTTTAACGCTGTGCTCGGTATATTTGCTGGGCCACAAGCAAAAACCGTCGTGGTGCTTAGCGGTTAAGATTAGCGCCTTCAAGCCACCGGCTTTGGCGCTTGCAACAATTTGCGGCGCGCTGAACTCAGTGGGGTTAAACACCCTGGGTTTTTCGTCGCCGTAGCCCCATTCTCTGTCGGTAAATGTATTAATCGAAAAATGTAAGAATCCATAGGTTTCTACGCGCTGCCAGGCCAGCTGCCGCTTAGACGGTACGGCGCCTTCGGGCTGAATGTCGGGGGCTGACAAAATGTTGTTAATCTTTCCGCAAGCGGATAAGCCCATACAAAATGCGCTACCTGTGGCAGTGCCCAAAATAAACTGACGGCGATTTGAATTCATAGTAAACCCATTTATTTTTCGAAATTAGCGGTAAATTTTTTTGCCGCTGCAGTAATTCAATATTAAGTAACAGAAATCCTGTTGCAGTTTTTTGCTGCTGCCAAAACACTCGGCAGGTATTTTCTGAGCTGCTTTACTTTGCGCCATTGAGTAATACTTTTCTTATTTTTGATTTTCCTTGCGTAAAGTCTGCGTAACGAAAGCCTGCGCAATGCTTGCTGTGGCAATCGTACTGAGTGTTTCAGCAAAAACGCTAACAGCTCCTGGCTGATAACCGCTTAGATAACTGCTTAGGTAACCTGTTAGAGAGGGACTTAGCGAGCAAGCTAGGTAACAAGCTAGATAGCAACTTAACTGTGCAGTTATTGAATATAGGTCTCAGCTTGGTGCGTGTACTGACTCTAAAAGTGTTGCGATATCGATTAAATTAACTTTAAAATGATAGCGCTGTCAAATCAGTCAAAATTTTGCTAAGTTGGCAGCGTGGTTAACGACAAGTTAGCAGCAGGGCGAATTGAAAGACAGCGGTTGCCCTAGGCTTTTTAGGGGGTATATATTAACGCCGTTTGTATTGTGTCGCCGTTGCTTTGGGCCTAAAACTGCCATAGTCACCAAGCTATTTTGGAAAAGAAT
>JAHQVY010000333.1 GCA_019634095.1 Cellvibrionaceae bacterium | reverse complement strand
CTTTGTCTTCTGGCTGCCAGGTTTGCGTGCTATTTGTGGCAATAATATCGCCGGTGTCGGTTTGCTGCGCTTCGTGGACATTGTACTGCCAGCGGCAGGAATTGGTGCAGGCACCTTGGTTCGGATCGCGGTGGGTCATATAGCCGGAAAGTAAGCAGCGTCCAGAGTAAGCGATACACAGGGCGCCGTGAACAAATACCTCCAGTTCCACCTCGGGGCAGGCATCGCGAATGTCTTCAATTTCGTCGATGGAGAGTTCTCGTGACAAAATCACTCGCTTAATGCCTTGCTTGGCCCAGAATTTTACCGTGGCGTAGTTAACCGCGTTGGCTTGCACACTGAGATGCACTTCTTGCTCCGGCCAACGCTCCCGCACCAACATAATTAAACCGGGGTCAGACATAATTAACGCGTCCGGAGCCATTTCTATAATAGGTTGTAAATCGCGAATATAGCTGCGTACTTTGTCGTTGTGGGGGGCTATATTACTGGCGAGATAAAATTTCTTATGTTGTTGGTGCGCCTCGGTAATCGCCGCTGCTAAATTTTCTACTTTATTAAATTCGTTGTTGCGCACCCGCAAGCTGTAGCGAGGTTGGCCCGCGTAAACCGCATCGGCGCCGTAGGCGAAAGCGTAGCGCATACTTTTGAGGGTACCGGCTGGTGAAAGTAATTCTGTTGTCATAGTCAGTTATTGAATAAAAAGTGATGTGGTTAAATTGGGACTATTAATTTGCAATTAACTAATAGTTCGATGATGACCTTTCAATGTCTAAGTAAACAAAAGCCCGGCGTCAATGCTGGAGCTTATTTATTACGCTTGCCTAGGGCGGGTTTGCGGTGTTTTCTTGCGGTGCGCCGCTAGTTGCAGCCCGAGGCTTAATTTGAATTAAATAGCGTTTTGACCACTTTTTTCCGCTGACCCAAAAGGCGTTTTTTTCCGGAACAAAGGCAATGCCATTTAACACATCTGGGCGCGGGTGGGTTTGCCCAAGCGGGTAGAGCGCGGATAAGTCTAGCTTGCCGGTGACTTTGCCATCGCGGGGGTTAATGCGGTAAATAAGATGGGTCTGCCAACGGTTGGCCCACAGGTCGCTGCCGTCGAATTCCAATTCGTTGAGCTTGTCTATTTCTCGGTTGTTCTCGAGTACCGGAATTTTTTTTAACTCGTTAAAGGTGTCTGCGTCGCGCAAGCTAAGCAGATTGCTGCCGTTGCTCATTATGAGGTGCTGCCCCACTTTAGCCAAGCCCCAACCTTCACCGCTGTAGCGCGTTGTGCGCTTTACTTTCAGAGTGGTCGCGTCTAAGCGAAACAGGATTCCTTTGTGCCAGGTGAGCAAAAACAATTCCTTGTTTACCATGCTCAGCCCCTCGGCAAAAATAGCGCTGGGCAGGGCTTGTCGCTTGACCTCCTCGCCGCTATCGGCCTTGTAAACGACTAAATAAGACCGCGAATAGAGCCCGCTAGATTCATACAATAAGCCGTTTTCATACACTAAGCCCTGAATGAAACTGTCGGTGCTGTGCTCAGCGGTGTCCAGCACTGTATATTCCAAAAGCGGCGCAGCGAGCACCTGCTGGGCTAAAGAACAGGCTAAGCAAATAGCGAATAAGTGCATTAAGCGTTGCAACATGGGGGGTGCCAAGTGAGTTTGGATGCAGATTATAACCCCTCTTTGCCCGCTGCGCGCGGGCTTAAATCTGGTTGCGTTTCAGATCGCGAACCGCAAAGCGGGCCGGGTGGATATGCCGGTATAAATCGCTTTGTAAGGGCGGTGCTTCGCCGCAAATAAGGCTGGCCAGTTGTTCTGAGCACAGCGGGGTGTAGGCCAGCGCGCGCGAGCCAAAGCCGAGGTGGCAGTATAGTTGGGGGTGGTAAGCACCGGGCAAGTCGATGGCGGTGCTGGCATTTTTGCGCCATGCTGCAAAGCGTTGGCACAGTGTTGCATGGTCGGCCACTGGGCCGCACAGAGGAAAGTAATCGGGGCTGGTGCAGCGAAACCCGACCCGGCCTTGCAGTTGCGCGGGGTCAATTTTCAGGGGCTGTGCAAGCATCGCTTGTATGCTATCGAGATTACTTTGGTGATCTTCCAGTCTGAGCTGCGTGTCTGCGCTATCTAAATTAAAGCTCGCTCCCAAACTTTGCATGCCCTCGCAAGGGGGGGCGATATAACCCTCGCCGCAGAGTACCGTTTTGAGAGGCACCTGTTGTGACTCATTCAAATGGCTCACTTGGCCGCGAATAGACTTGGTAGTGAAACCCTGCACAAAGGGGAAGGCCTTGGCCGTATGCGCACAGGCTACTACCAAAGCCTGGGCGTATTGCTGGTTGCCATCGGGGTCGCTGAGCTGCCATCGAGTCTTATCATAGGCGATATGCTGTATGTTGCGGCCAAGATAGAGACGGATATTAGGGTGTTGGCACAGGGCCCGGCACAGGGCGGGAGGATTGAGCCAGCCGGATTTTTCGATAAATAATCCGCCGGCGCGAGTGGCTGCGCCGCAGAGCAAGCTGGCTTGTTCTCTGTTTAACCAGCGGGCAAATCCGGAGCTGGCATAGTGTTCGCCGAGACGGTGATAGCTGTCTCGCTGTTTGTCCGTGCCGGCTAAATGCAACACGCCGCACTGCTCACCGCAGCGTTTAAAAAAATCGTGATACTGGTAAAAGTGGTTTGCGAATTGTTGTGCGGCGAGGTTGAATCGGCTCAGGGCGTCGTTGTGGGGCGACAGGCGCGCATACACAATGCCCTGCGCATTTCCCGATCCCTCGCAGGCCAAGGCGGGGTGCTGTTCGAAGAGGCTCACTTGCTTGCCGCGATCTGCCAGGCAGCGCGCCAGGGTGCAACCGGCGAGACCTCCGCCAATAATGGCGATCGATGTGGGTGCTGACCAGGGAGAAATTGTGACCCAGCTCGGCTTGCTGGCGGCAGCCGGTTGCTCGAATTCGCCGCGCAGCATATCGCGCTTTTTGCCAAAGCCCGGCGCTTTTTCGCAGCGGAAACCCTGTTGCTGCAGCTCGCGGCGCACAGCCCCCGCGGCGGTGAACGTGGCAAAGCGGGTACCGTTGCGACTGAGTTTGGCGAGCGCTTGAATAACATCGCGGCGCCACATCTCGGGGTTTTTCGCCGGCGCGAAGCCATCTAAAAACCAGCAATCCACCCACCACGACGGGTTGTTGTGTCTGTCGATAGCGTTAGCTTGACACAGCTGCTGCAAACAATCGCCGGCCTCGCCAAATATCAGTGTGAGTTTGACTTGCCCCCTGTCAAATTCAATACGGTGAAAACCACTGGCGGTTTCTGGGGGGTAGGCGTCAATCAGCGCGCGGCTGTAGTGCTGCAATTGTGGCCAGAGTCGGCTGGTTGCGCTCAGCTCGTCGCGGCTTAAAGGAAATTGTTCAACAGAAATGAAATGCAGGCATTGGTGCTGCTGATTGTTTTTGTTTAACTGAGCGTTACGCCAAGTTTGCCAGGCTAACAAAAAGTTTAGGCCAGTGCCAAAGCCGGTTTCGCCAATGGTAAACGCTGGCCGCTCCAGGCTGGCGAATTGCTGGGGCAGCTGGTTCTGCTGAATAAATACGTAATTCGATTCTTCCAGGCCGTTGTCGCGAGAAAAGTAGACATCGTTAAAATGCGACGATAAAGGCTGTCCGGCCTCGTCCCACCGCAGGTTTTTGCTGTTTTTAGTCACCGAGAGAGGCCAAATTCGTTAAGCACTTGCGCGCACCATTGAGCAATGCGCTGGGCGGATTGGTCGCCTTGATTTTCATCGTCGAGGGCGAGACCGACAAAGTGTTGTTGGTTGTCGGTCAAGGCCTGGGACTTGTCAAAGGTGTAACCTTCATTGGGCCAACGGCCCACTAGCAGGGCACCTTGAATCTCGATCTTTTCAGCGAGATACCCCATGGCGTCGAGAAACCATTCAGGGTAGCCCACTTGATCGCCCAAACCAAACAGCCCGGCTTTTTTTCCCTGTAGTGCCAGCGTGTCTAAATCGGGCCAGATATGTTCCCAATCCTCTTGAAGTTCGCCGTAGTCCCAGGTGGGTATGCCAAAAATTAAGTGGTTGTACGCCTGACATTGACTGATGGGCTCATCGGCAATATTAAAAATATCTACGCGTTCAACGCCAATATGTTCGCGGATTTTTTCCGCTGCCATCTCGGTGTAGCAGGTGGAACTGCCGTAAAATAGACCAATTTTTTCGCTCAATTTGCTGCCTATTGCTGTATTTCTCGCTCTGTCGAAACGCTAAAATATGTTTCGCAGTGAGCAACTCTGTGGGGGTAGCTCTCGGGGTGTCTTTGCCAAGTGGTAAACTGTCCGCTCTAACCATCAATTCAAACTTTTTTGAGTGCAAACATGAAAGACTTACCCCTGGGGCGTTACCGTCATTATAAAGGGCGCGACTACTGTGTGATAGGTGTTGCCAAACACTCCGAAACACAGGAACCGCTCGTGGTGTATCGGTGCCTTTACGGCGACTTTGACCTTTGGGTGCGGCCATTGCGTATGTTTACCGAGCGGGTGTCAGTCAACGGGCAGTCGCAGTCTCGTTTTACCTTTCTAGGTGCGAACGGCAAGGACGAGGGCGGGGCGTGATTTGGCGATGTCCGAAGTGTTGCTCTGCGCTGCAGCTGGCGGGGCGCTCGCTGATTTGCGACAACCGCCATGCCTACGATATCGCTCGGCAGGGTTATTGTAATTTGTTGCTGGCGGATAAAAAAAATAGTCGGCAACCCGGTGATAACCGCGAAATGGTTGTCGCGCGGCGAGCATTTTTGCAAAGGGAGTTTTACGGCTGTTTAGTGGAGGCTATGGCGCGGATTCTGCAGGGGGCAACATGCCTTACTCCACAGATGCGACTGTTAGATCTGGGGTGTGGCGAAGGTTACTATTTGCGCCGCCTGGGCTTGCAAATGTCGTTTCAGCAAGGGGAGTCAATGGGTATCGATATATCTAAAGAGGCGGTTCGCAGAGCCGCGGCGAGTGATAAACACGCACACTATGCAGTGGCCAGTTGTTACGATATTCCTCTGCCCAATGCCAGTATCGACACGGCCATCAGTGTTTTTTCACCACTTGACGAGGGCGAGCTGTCGCGGGTACTAAAGCCTGGGGGGCATCTGCTGCGTGTTGCGCCGGGCCCGCAGCACCTGTGGGCATTAAAAAGCCGGCTCTACGCCAATCCCGCGCCGCACTCGGCGCCGCCTGCTCTGTCCGGTTTTGAGCTGTTGCAGGTGGAGAGTGTGCAGCGAGACCTGCAGCTACAAGAGACGCAAGATATTCACAACTTGCTGAAAATGACGCCCTATTTTTGGCACGGCAATGTGGCTGCGAAAAACCAGCTAGTTGAGTTAGAGCACTTTGATGTGAGTTTAGATTTTACCCTTGAACTATTAAAAGCGGTGGCTCCGATGGCACAGTGCGAGGCTGAAAATGTCAAGTGAGCGCGATGTTTACTGGATGCGGCGCGCATTGGTTCTGGCGCAAAAGGCGGCGGATATTGGCGAGGTTCCCGTGGGCGCGCTAGTCATTCAGGATCAGCGGTTGGTGGGGGAGGGGTGGAACCAGTCGATAACCACTGTTGACCCCAGCGCTCACGCGGAAATTGTTGCTTTGCGGGCGGCCGGTAAACAACTGAATAACTACCGCATGCCGCGCAGCACGCTGTATGTGACTTTAGAACCGTGCACCATGTGCTTGGGCGCACTGGTGCACGCCAGAGTAGAGCGCTTGGTGTTTGGTGCTGAAGAGCCAAAGGCGGGGGTTGTTTACAGCCGGGTGCCGTTGGCCGATGCCGATTTTTTTAACCATCACATTGACTATTGCGGCGGCGTGCTCGCGGCGGAGTGCTCCGCGCTGCTGTCGAACTTTTTTAAAAATCGACGCAAAAAAACCTAGGGCTGGTGCAGTGGAGCCGCTTTGCCCACCCCATGCCATGGGGCCGGCGTTGGCAAGGGTCGCCTGACTTGCTGCTTATTCACCTGTGCGCAGCCCACTGTGGAGGGTTTCCACCCCGCAGCGGGTTGCGTGATGTCGCAATTTGAAGGCGCGGCTCAGTTTTGGCGGCTAGAGCGATTCGGTGGAGATAATCTTTACTGCTTCGGTCATAACCTTGCTGAACTCGAGAAATTGCTGGTTCTGGTTGTTAAGACTTAACTGAGTTCGCTCTTTTTGAACTTCGTTCCAGGCAATAATGCTTTGAAAGTTGCGGATGTTCCTCACATATTCCACCGGCTCCCAACCTCGCGCATAACCGTGTTTAGTATGTTTGTAATAGGCGCGTTTCGCCAACAGCGGCAACACTTCTCTCACATCAGCCCATTTGTTGGGGTCGCGATCTTGGTCTTTGGCAATAATGCGGGCATCTTCCACGTGGCCGAGGCCAACATTGTAGGCTGCCATGGTGAACCACAGTCTATCCGGTTCCTGAATCTCCTCGTCTAGGCGGTTGTACAAATAACGAAAGAACTTAGCGCCGCCGGCAATGCTTTGTTTGGGGTCAAGACGATTTTTGATGCCCATATATTTTGCGGTATCGTTAGTGAGCATCATAAAACCTCTCACCCCTGTGGGGGATTTGGCTTTCGGATTCCAATGGGACTCCTGATAGCTGAGGGCTGCGAGCATTTGCCAATCGAGATCGTGTTTCTCCGCCGCCGCTTGCAGTTCGGAGCGCCATTTTGGCAGGCGACTATCGAGCCGTTTTGCAAACACCAGTGCACCGCTGTAACCAATTTCGCCTAGGTGACCGTAGAAGGTTTCCATCGCTTCATCCAAATAACCTTGGGTTTTTATGCTGTGGAAGAATTTTTCCGCTTGATTGAACAGGCTGGAGTCTTTGGAGCGGGAAAATGCCCAGGCTAAGTCTTGCGGCTCACTGATGTCGAAGCCGACCAGCGCGCGTGGAAACACACTGGTGTTGAGATCGTAAGCATTGGAGTCGACAATGGTGTGATCGATCTCGCCGCTGTGAACCATTTCCATTAGATCGAGCATTTCAACATCCGACCGCTCTTGCCAGTCGAGCTCAGGGTGTTCGCGCTGAATTTGCTTGAGGCGCTCCGAGTGGGAACTATTGGCAATAACCAGAATTTTTTTGCCGTACAGGTCCTCAATGCTCCGCGGTTTTTCAGTGGATGCGCGATAGAGCAGCTTTTGCGTTATTTGCATATAGGGCTCGCTAAAGCGTACCCGCATTTTCCGGCGTTCCGTTACGGTTAGGCCTGAAGCGGCGAGATGCCCTTGCTCGGCTTTCACCTCCTCGAGCATTTCACCCAGATCTTCGGTTTCACGAATTTCCAGTTCCACGCCAAGGAAATCGGCAAATCTTTTTGCCAGCACATATTCGAGCCCGGTGTTGCCGTTAGGCCCCTCGTAGTAGGTGGTTGGGCCGTTTCTGGAAATGACAACAATTTTCCCGGAGGCGTATATTTTTTCGAGCTCAGTTGGTATCCTACTGGCCTGTAAGCCGGAAACGAGCGCAGTGAGCAAACATACAAATGATAAATTCTTAGCTGTTCGCAAAAGAGCACTGAAGATCGTTCCCCGTGTAAATCGCATCAAAATCAAGTTCCTCTGTCTGTCTCTATCGCAAAAAAAGATGTCAGATGAGCGTCCCTGTAGGTGGTAGTCCTACATCAAATGCAGTGCACGCATAATGCGTGCCCGGTACTAGCTTCGGTATGGTGCATGCATAAAATGCTGTGTTATAGATTGCCGTTGTGTCTGCGGCCGGCCCAGAATAGAAAACCGGCGAGTATACTCACTAGCATATTCTCGGTCCTGTAAATATTCCGTCATATGTGACACGGTTTGCATAACTGTCAGTTTAGTCAACGGCTGATTCCTGTCTTATTGTATTGGTGCGCGCTTGTTGCTTGCCTCCCCTTGATTTTTAGTGTAGCCCAGTTTGAGGCCTGACCAGGAAATACGCGCCAGATCTTTATATCGTATTCGCATACCTTTGGCGCTGTTTGGCCAATGCAATTCAATTACAATAACCGCGTTTACGAAATCATGGCTTTCGTATTTTTCCTTCCAGTACACTCTATTACCATTAACACGAGACCCCTCAAAATATGTTGATTCTGCGTGGAGGCCCCGCCTTATCTGACTTTCGACTTAAAAAATTACTGTCCCATCTATCGGGGAGTGGTCAAAAGAATATAACTTTAAATGCTGAATATATATATCTCTTAGACTTAAATAGCAATTTAACGGGAGATGAAAGCCAAGTGGTTGAAGTACTGTTGTCTGCTGTGTTAGGCGATAGTCCAGATAGTGGTGATAGTGGTGATAGTGCGAAGGATGTGAGTCATGAGGATACACAGCGCTTCGCGGTGGTTCCCCGGTTGGGCACGATCTCTCCCTGGTCATCTAAGGCGACCGATATTTTTCGCAATGTCGGTCTGCAAAAAGTTCGGCGTGTCGAGCGTGGCCTGTACTATCAAATCTCAGGGGCGGTGTCGCGCGAGCGGGTTGAGCAGTACATTCACGACCCGATGGTCGAGCAGGTATTGCACGGTCCATTAGCAGATATTGACCTTTCCAATCGCTACCCGCCCAGGCCATGCCGGATAATGCCGGTGTTGGAGCAAGGGCGCGAGGCGTTGGAGCAGGCGGATCGGCTCTTGGGTTTAGCCTTAGCGGAGGACGAAATTGATTATTTGTTGCAGGCGTTTCGGGAATTGCAGCGAGACCCTAGCGATGTCGAATTGATGATGTTTGCCCAGGCCAACTCGGAGCACTGCCGGCACAAAATTTTTAATGCTACCTGGACTCTGGACGGTGTCGATCAATCTTGGTCTTTGTTTAAAATGATCAAAAACACCTTTGAACAGGCTGGCGATAACGTGCTTTCCGCATACTCCGACAACGCTTCAGTGGTAGTGGGTTCCGAGGCCGGACGTTTTTTTGCGCAGCCGGGTTCTCGGGAGTACCGTTTCCAGCATGAGGCGATCCATTTATTAATGAAAGTAGAAACTCACAATCACCCCACCGCTATCGCCCCTTTCCCTGGGGCTGGCACAGGGTCCGGCGGTGAGATTCGCGATGAGGGGGCGGTGGGCAGAGGCAGTAAACCCAAAGCCGGCCTGACGGGTTTTAGTGTGTCCAACCTGCGAATTCCCGACTTGCCCCAGGCCTGGGAGGGTGATTACGGCAAGCCGGGGCGTATTGTGTCGGCGCTGGATATTATGATCGACGCGCCGCTGGGCGCGGCAGCGTTTAACAACGAGTTCGGCCGCCCCAACCTATGTGGCTACTTTCGCAGTTTTGAATCAGATTTCGATGGTGAGCGTCGCGGCTATCACAAACCGATCATGCTCGCTGGTGGTTATGGCAATATTCGCGAAGAGCACGTTGAGAAAACGCCCTTTGCTCCCGGTACCAAGCTGGTTGTGCTAGGTGGGCCGGCAATGTTGATTGGTCTGGGCGGCGGCGCGGCTTCTTCGGTCGCGTCGGGTCGTTCCAGCGCAGACCTCGATTTTGCCTCTGTACAGCGGCAAAATCCTGAGATGGAACGTCGCTGCCAAGAAGTGATCGATCAGTGTTGGCAGCTCGGCGCAGACAACCCCATCGCTTTTATTCACGATGTGGGTGCGGGTGGACTGTCGAATGCCTTCCCCGAATTGGCAAAAGACGGCGGGTGTGGCGCGCAGTTTGAATTGCGTGAGGTGCCCAATGACGAGCCCGGCATGGCACCCCACGAGATTTGGTGCAATGAAAGCCAAGAGCGTTACGTTATTGCGGTGAGCCCGCAAAACCTCGATCGCTTCACCGCCATATGCGAGCGCGAGCGCTGCCCCATGGCGGTGGTCGGTGAGGCACTTGGCGAGCAAAAGCTCGTGCTCAAAGATTGCCACTTCGACAATCAACCGGTGGATTTACCCATGGATGTGCTGTTTGGCAAGCCGCCCAAAATGCATCGCGTTGCCGAAAAACACTTAACACGCACGCGTCCCTTTCGCTATCGCAGCATCGATCTGAATGAGGCGATGGATCGGGTGTTGCAGCATCCGGCGGTGGCCAGCAAGCAATTTCTGATCACCATCGGTGATCGCAGCATTACGGGTCAGGTGGCGCGAGATCAGATGGTAGGTCCCTGGCAGGTGCCGGTAGCCGATTGTGCCGTCACCACTGTGTCCTTCGATTCCTATGCCGGCGAGGCGATGAGTATGGGCGAGCGCTGTCCGCTAGCGCTGCTCGATGCTCCCGCTTCGGGGCGCATGGCCATCGGCGAGGCACTGACGAATATTGCGGCCACCCGCATTGCGCAGTTAAGTGATATTAAATTGTCGGCAAATTGGATGTGTGCGGCAGGTCATCGCGGCGAAGATGAAAAACTGTATCGCACTGTGGCCGCAGTGGGCATGGAATTATGCCCGCAATTAGGTATTACCATTCCGGTGGGAAAAGACTCCATGTCGATGCGTACCGCCTGGCAGCAAGACGGCAAAGAAAAAGCCGTGACAGCTCCCCTGTCACTCATTGTGAGTGCGTTTTCACCGGTTGTCGACGTGCGTGCGACCCTCACCCCACAGTTGACACCCGAACCCGGAAACCAATTGTTATTTATCGATCTTGCCGATAGCCAGCAGCGCCTCGGCGCCTCTATTTTTGCTCAGGTTTATGGCGAGATGGGCGAGCTTGGGCCAGATGTGGCCAGTGCCGATTTGTTGAAGCAGTTTTTTGCCGCCATGCAGCAGTGTTTACAGGGTCATTTGTTAACCGCGTATCACGATCGATCGGATG
>JAHQVY010000332.1 GCA_019634095.1 Cellvibrionaceae bacterium | reverse complement strand
GCACGCGCTGTTGTGTATGCTCTGCTAATTAATTGCAAAACAGAAGTTCGAGAAACTCAGCTCAATGTGTTACAAAGCAAGCTCGAAACCAGCGCGTTCGCTGCATTAAAACCGTGCCTAGAGTTTATTGGAACATTGCCACGCTCGCTGCATTTCACCCTTATACAGCTCTGTTTACCGGCGATAAAACAACTGTCGCAAACGCAGTTCGCCGCTTTTAAAAGCCACTTAATGTTGCTTCTGGAAGCCGACAATCAGATTACCTTGCCCGAATACTGTTTATATAAAATTGTCGTTCAGAATTACCAAGCCGTCGAATTTCAGAGCAAGTACACACTGCAAGAGCGGCACCAAGATATTAGCGTGTTATTTAGTTTAGTGGTGTATGCAGGTAATAGTCCATCTCCCGGGGGCGCTTTTAAGGCAGCAATTAACACGCTAGAAGTCAAAGACCTGAGCTTTAAATTGTCTGATGAAAACTTCGGTTTGCAGAGTGTCGAAGACGCGCTGTCGAATTTATGTGAAGTAAAACTACCACTAAAACAAAACTTACTCAGCGCGGTGGCCGCCATTATCGGTCACGATGGCGAAGTCGACAGCGAGGCCGCCGAGTTGTTTCGCGCCATTGGCGATATTCTCGATTGCCCCGTTCCACCCATTTTGGTCTGACGCTTAGCAATCTGACGCTTAGCAATCTGACGCAGAGAGGGCTGACCTGAGTAATCTGACGTAAACAGCAATCACAGGAACGTTACGGCCTCGTTGCGGCTGTGCGACCAAAACCAGCCCCACAACCCCCAACTCTTCCGTTAGGCAAACTGCCACAACTGGCAAGTGGATGTAATGTCTGCAAATCCACTGCGGACACCCAATTAAACTGAAGGTAATCGCTTTGACGCTGGGTTTTTATATTTCACAATAAAAATAATTCGCCGACACGCTTTCAAACTCACTCGGCGCACGCCAGAGTCAATCGACATATTGAGGACCGACACCCAAGCCCCACACCAATACAGTTGCGATCATAGCGGTTACCATCAACACTAACCCGACGGTGATCACTGAAGATGCGTACATAAATGCGCGATCCTTATCGATGTTCATTACAATAGGGATACCTTCATACACCAAGTATACCGAGTAGACGCCGGCGAGAATCATCGCCAAAGCATTCAGCCAAATCGCCGGATAAAGCGCAAAAATTCCCGCGAGAAACAACGGTGTTGTCACGCAGACGGCCAAGGCAGTACCCGCGTGATGCCTCACTTCGTCACTATCGCTAACACCGTAGGTCTTTGCCATCCAGTTGATGAACTCTCCCAGCACAAAAACTCCCAGCAACAACGCTACATAGGTCAGCGCACACAACGACGCCGCACTCATTGTCGATAGTTTTATCGCCTCACCACCACCCACAACCCAACCCACTTGGGTCACACCGTAAAAAGCACACAACGAGGGGATCAGAGCCAGAACGGGGACGTGACCGATAAACACCTGAGTAAAGGAGCTTTTATCTCTACGCACGGCCACCCACTGCGATGAGGGGCGAGTCATGATGCCATAGGCATGTTGCAACAGAGCCATATTCTCTCCATTTTCGTTATTAAAATTAGAAGCATTCCCAGACTATTGTATGGCATGTAACCCGCGTTATTCCCGCAGATTATTCGATGATTTAGATATAATCGAAATTAAAAAGCTAGCTTTTAATAAATGATTTCAACTTAAGCGGCGAAAACGCCGCTTAAGATCATTTAACAACGCGTAAACTGGGGCGACGCTCAGAGGAATCGCCTTCGTCCGGCGGCGGCGGATCGGTGGGGTCAGGCTCGGGAGGAAGCTCGTTGTCGAACATCATTCCTTGTCCGTTTTCGCGAGCGTAGATACCCATTACGCCATAACAGGGTACGTGGATATTAGTGGGAATGCCGCCAAATCTGGCGCTGAATGATACCGCCTTGTTACCTAAATCCAAACCAGAAACGGCCTGCGGAGCGATATTTAGAACAATTTGGCCATCTTTGTTAACGTATTGCTGGGGGACCTCAACACCACCGGCCATCGCATTCACCACAATGTGCGGCGTGTAATCGTTATCGACGATCCATTCGTACAGGGCACGGATCATATAGGGGCGACTAGAGGTCATTGCCATAAGGGGGTTTCACCTACGTACCAACAAAAGCTTCATGAAAAGAAGTCAGGGCGCAAATCGCGTTCCGAATCGGTCAAACTCGCCTGAAAAGACTCGCGGTTAAAAACTCTATCCATATATTCAGTTAGAGGCTGTACCTGACGAGTTTTTAACAGGCTCACCCCAAGTTGATTCAAGCGCCACAAAATGGGCGCCAAACAGCAATCCACGAGCGTAAACTCTTCGCTCATAAAAAACGGCTTATCAGCAAATATCGGCGCTACGGCATGCAAGCTATCACCGAGTTCGGTGCTATAGGGCATTGCTCCGGCTTTGGTCGTTGCCTGGAGGATTTTATTCACGAGCGGGCACCAATCTTTTTCTATGCGGTACACGAACTGGCGACTCTCTGCCCTGGCTACCGGGTATACCGGCAGCAAAGGCGGATGGGGAAAGCGCTCGTCTAGATATTCCATCATTACGCTGGTTTCATACAGCACCAACTCGCGATCAACCAGAGTAGGTAGGGAATTATAAGGATTGAGCTCACTGAGCTCTGCGGGAATGTTCAAAGGATCGACTTCGACGGTATCGACGGTAACTCCTTTCTCTGCTAACACAATCCTGACGCGGTGACTGTAGTGATCGCCATTGTCTGAAAAGTAAGTCATCGATGATCGCTTCGTTACTACCCCCATAATTTAACCCCAAACTTTACCTATTCCTGTGAATGTATTGAACCGAGCAGAAAACGCAGCAAACCATATCAACAATTTAAGAGAATTATTTTAGTGAACATCTTTCCAATACTCTCGATTTAACAGCCATGTAAAAATCAATAGCACCGCTAAAAAGAGAAGCACGTAAACGCCTATTTGCTTTCGCTTCTCAGCCACAGGCTCCCCAATATACGTCATAAAATTAACCAAATCGTACACGGCAGCATCAAACTCGGCCTCAGTCATCGATCCTTTAATCTCTTTAACCTCAAGGCTACCACAGGGCACTTGCACCTCGTTACCAATTTCGTTGCGTTGCGCATTTCCGTGACTGTCGAGCTTTGGGCCGACCGTGCATTCTGGCAAGCCCTGAAGCTCTAACAATACATGGGGCATACCCACACTGGCAAAGACCTTATTGTTAACCCCTGTTGGTCGCTCGTCATCTTTGTAGAAGTTTCGCAAAAAGGTATACACCCAAGTAGATGAACGTGAACGTGTCACCAAACTCAAATCGGGAGGGGTAGCGCCGAACCATTCCTTGGATTTTTCCGGCACCATTGACGCCACCATCAACCCGCCAATCTTTTGCTTGGTAAACACCAAATTGTCCATCATAACATCATGAGGAATGCCCAGATCATCCGCGACTCGCTCGTAGCGCGAGTAGCCAGCAGAATGGCAGCCCATACAGTAGTTTATAAAATATTTTGCGCCTCGCTGCAATGATGCTTTGTCGGCGGGGTTGGCCTCAAAATGGTCGCAGGGTATGCCACCGCAGGCACCGCCTTCCGCACCTACTGCTTTCAAGGGCACAATCACCAACAAAAGAAACAAAGCCAGGCCGCCAAACACCATTATTTTCGGCAAACCGTGCTCGCGAACACGCGTAGGCACCGGTTGGGTTTGCTCCATTTTGCTCCAGAACGGTAAGCCGATAAAGTAACCAAAATAAATAACGGTGCATATTTGAGCGAGAAGGGTACGGGCCGCGGAGGGCGTTTTAAGCCCCAGGTAACCCAGAATAACAAACGCTGCGGCAAACACAATTAGAGCGACACGGCTAAAAGTCCCCTTGTAGCGCATCGACCTCACCGGGCTTCTATCGAGCCATGGCAAGAAAAACAGCACTACAATTGCCGCCGCCATGGCGATAAAACCCAACAATTTGGAGGTGAACACGCCCCCCAGGTCGAAAGTGATGGCCCGCAGTATCGCGTAGTAAGGCGTGAAATACCAAACCGGTGCAATATGTTCGGGTGTTTTTAGCGAATTCGCCTGCTCGAAATTGGCGTGCTCAAGGAAGAAGCCATTCATTTCTGGGGCAAAAAAGATTGCGCCGCAAAACGCGAACAAAAATACAGTAATGCCAACGAGGTCATGCACAGTATAGTAGGGGTGGAACGGGATGCCATCTTTGGGAATGCCGTTTTCATCCTTATTCTTTTTGATATCGACGCCGTCCGGATTGTTGGAGCCCACCTCGTGCAGAGCCAAAAGATGCAAAACAACCAACGCCAATAAGACGATGGGCAAGGCCACCACATGCAGAGCAAAAAAGCGGTTTAGAGTAGCGCCAGAAATCAGGTAGTCGCCGCGAATCCACTGTACAAGGTCTTCCCCAACATAAGGAATAGCGCCAAACAGGTTAACAATAACTTGCGCACCCCAATACGACATTTGCCCCCATGGCAGTACATAGCCTAAAAACGCTTCCGCCATTAACGCCACATAAATGACCATGCCGAAAATCCATACCAACTCCCTGGGTTTTTTGTAGGAGCCGTACATTAACCCGCGAAACATGTGCAGATACACAACCAGGAAGAAAGCAGATGCGCCGGTGGAGTGCATATAGCGGATCAACCAGCCATAAGGTACATCTCGCATAATGTACTCTACGGAGGCAAAAGCCTCCTCGGCGGTGGGCACGTAGTTCATCGTCAACCAAACGCCGGTTAGTAGCTGGTTAACTAATACTAAAAGTGAGAATACGCCGAAGAAATACCAAAAGTTGAAATTCTTGGGGGCATAATATTTGCCCATATGGGTATCCCATGCACGCTGCACGGGAAGACGGGCATCGACCCAAGTCCATAAACCAGTCAGCCAAGTATTCATGTGGTCATGCCTCCTGGTCTTCGCCAATGCGAATGACGTCGTCACTCAAGTACATGTAAGGGGGAACTTCCAAGTTAATCGGTGCCGGAACGCCCTGTAATACTCGACCCGCCAGATCGAATTTAGAGCCGTGGCAGCGACAGAAGAAACCGCCAAGCCAGGAATCACCACCCAAATCTTCCGCACCGACATCCGGGCGATAAGTGGGCGCGCAACCCAAGTGGGTGCATAGCCCCAGAATCACTAAGAACTCTTCTTTGATAGCGCGGTGTGAATTTCGGGTGTACTCGGGCTGAGATGATTTTTCGGAGTCGGGATCGCGCAAGCTGCCTTGGACATCTTGCAGACTTTTGAGCGCTTCCTGAGTTCTGCGCACAATAAAAACCGGTTTGCCACGCCATTCGACGGTAGCCATTTGCCCGGGTTCAAGTTTAGCGATATTAAAACTAACTGGTGCACCGGCAGCTTTTGCCCGTGCGCTCGGGTTCCACGAACCAACGAACGGAACGGCGGCCCCCACTGCACCAGCAGCGCCTACAACAGATGTTAGCGCCGTCAAAACACGTCGACGACCTTCGTTTACACCGTCATCTTTCATGACGTTAATCTCCCCCCTACAGCTTACTGTAATTCAGTAACGATAGCTTAGTTATGAGACACCTGCCTCAAGCCGTCACTAGAGCTGTGGCGGTTTACTTGAGACGAAACTTCGAAGCAACAGAATTATTGTGTCGGCGCTCGAATCAGTGCGGGCCGACCCAACAAGAAATTCCTCAGGTTATGCGATTCAAACAGCGGCTTGCGCGTGGTTCAAACCGGCGACATGTTAAAGAAATTCAACAATACTGACAAGGCACGTCATACATCCGCTTCGGCGCTAATCACAGCTTAGCAAATAGTTTTACGGCCCTATAATCGAAAAAGCCAGGCAAGATTTATAATTTGTATCCATGCCTGGCTTCCACGCGGTGTGCAAATAACAATTAGCGCTTCGAGTATTGTGGGCGTTTGCGCGCTTTGCGCAGCCCCACTTTTTTGCGCTCGACTTCGCGAGAGTCCCGGGTAACGTACCCGGCTTCTCGCAGCGGCTTGCGCAGGTTTTCATCGTACTCCATCAGAGCACGCGTCAATCCGTGCCGGATAGCACCGGCCTGACCGAAGCTGCCGCCGCCCTTCACGGTAACTTTAATATCGAAGGCATCTTGCGCCTCGGCCACCACTAGAGGCTGACGCACGATCATGCGGGCAACTTCCCGGCCGAAGTATTCGTCGATGGGGCGATCGTTGACTACGATTTTGCCCGTACCCTTCTGAATAAAAACCCGCGCCGTAGAGGTTTTGCGTCGACCCGTACCATAAAATTGTTCTGCTGCCATGGTTTAACTCCTCGATTATATTTTTAGTTCTTGCGGCTGTTGCGCAGTATGGGGATGCGAATCGCCAGCGTAGACTTTTAATTTTTTAAACATCGCACGTCCGAGAGGGCCTTTGGGCAACATACCCTTAACCGCGGTTTCTAGGGTGCGCTCGGGAGCCTTTTGCACAAGCTTTTCAAAACTGATGGACTTTAAGCCACCAATATAACCACTAAAATGGTGATACATTTTGTTTTTAGCTTTGTTCCCAGTAACGTGTATCTTTTCGACGTTAACCACAACAATATAGTCTCCGGTATCCACATGAGGCGTATACTCCGGCTTGTGTTTGCCACGCAAGCGGTGAGCAATCTCTGCCGCCAAGCGGCCGAGGGTCTTGCCAGACGCATCAACGAGGTACCAGTCGCGTTTAACTGTTTCAGAATTGGCACTAATAGTCTTCATGTTATATCTGCCTTACGAAGGTACGGGTAAAATAAGAAAATATAGACGCGGGGAACGCCCCCGCTAAAGGAGCGCGGATTCTAACGGCGCCCAGCGCAAAATTCAAGCGCTAAGCTTCGCGTTGCGCAACGAAATAGGGAGAGCTTCGTCAAGGGCGATGGGGCAACGATAGGTACTCGTGGCTCTGCATTTCTTGTAAGCGGCTGATTGTGCGCTCAAACTCAAACGCCAAACGCGTACCCTGATAAAGCTGCAGCAAGGGGGCAGCGGCGCTGATTACCAACTTTACATTGCGATCGTAAAACTCATCGACCAAATTGATAAAACGCCTGGCAATGTCGTCATTACTCGCACTTAAAGCAGGTATATTTTCAATTAATACCGACTGAAACTCCCTGGCGAGTTCGATATAGTCATTTTGCGAGCGCGGACCATCGCAAATGGCGTAGAAATCTATCCACAGAACATCATCCGCAACACACTTCGCTTTGATCGGCCGGCCCTCTATTTCCAGAATCACATCCTTGCGCTCAGCCCCCTCTGCGAGCGCCAAGTTTCTAAAATGCTCAGCCATTCGCTGGCTCGCCCCCTCCCCCAGTGGGTGAATAAACAACTGTGCCTTCGCTAGAGCCCGCAAACGGTAATCGGTCCCTCCGTCAATATTCAAAACCAAAGTATGTGTTTGCAACAGATCAATGGCGGGGAGAAAGCGAGCTCGCTGCAAACCATCTTTATAAAGTCCCTTGGGCGCAATGTTGGAAGTGGCGACCAAGCACACCCCGCGGCGAAACAAAGCATCGAGGAGATTGGCCAAAATCATGGCGTCGGTGATATCCGTGACAAAAAATTCATCGAAACAAATCACACAGGTTTCGGCAGCCAGCACCTCCGACACGTGCTCTAAAGGGTTCGCCTGATTGGCGCTTTGCATAAGCTCTTGATGCACCCGGCGCATAAAACGGTGGAAATGCACGCGCATTTTTTCTCGGAACGGCAAAGACTCAAAAAACAAGTCCATTAGAAAGGTTTTACCCCTGCCAACACCACCCCAAAAATACAAACCTCTCACCGGCTGCTTGCGGGTAAACCAACGCGGTAAAAAATGTTTGGCGCGTTTCTCCCGAGCGGAAACCAGCGCGTGATGCAGTTGCTCTAGGTGATCTATAGCAAGGGCTTGAGCGGCATCCTCTTGTATCTGTGACGCATTGAGCGCTGCCATGTAAAGCGATTTCGGCGTTTGTGTCATATTGGGTATCTACTGTCAGCTCGACCGGAGCTGATACTATGCTGCAATTGCGGTTAAAATTCGGCAGCAACTCTACCAGAATCCTACAAGAGTTGAGCGAGATTCCATCCTCACGGTTTTTTTCTAGTATCATGTTAGCGTGTGCTAATAACTGCGGAAAAGGCCGCGGCAGAGCATCGAGCGAAATGGCGTCACCCCAAGCCCACATTGCGCAATCGAACGCTTTAACTGTACACAATTCACCCATTTACAAAAATCTGACAATGGGTAGTTAAGCGGGTAACTGGGTATCATTGAGCGCGGCTTATCCATCCCATCACGGTTTGATAATATTTTGGTTTACTGGAGTAATTAACTTTGGACTCAATTGGAGTACTCATACTAATTGGCAGTGTTGCACTTTGTGTCGGTGCCCTTATCGGCGCATTTTTCAGCCGCAGATTCATACCTCCTGCTCAGGAAAAAGAGCTTGAGAGGCGCTTGCAAATTTCTCAGGAGGAGCTGGGTCGCTACCAGCAAGAAGTGGCCGATCACTTCGCCGAAACCTCCCGGTTAATTGGCAATCTATCGCATAGTTACAGAGAAGTTCACCAGCACATATCGCAAACTGCAATGCAACTGGCCAGCCCTGAAGTGAGCAAAGAAATCCTGGAAGCCGGCAATAAACTCGGGCTCGAAACCGGCAACGTTGTTGAGCAAACCAGCGTCGAAGCCCCCAAAGACTGGGCACCGAAAAACCCGGGAGAAACCGGCACATTGAGCGAAGAGTTTGGCCTGCGCGACGAAAAAGAAGACCCGGGCATCGAAGTGCGGACAGCGGTAAGCAACGAACAAAAGAAAATCACAACCAAATAAACCGCATCGAACTTGAGCGCCAGCCAAGGGGCAGTAAGCGTCGCCATTTTTATTACCGAACCCTAATAACGGCGACGTTTACGCTATCATACACACTTTGGGGCAGCTGCTTTCTCGAACGAGGCAGTAAACGTGACTGCCATGGCCAACACCGCGCTCGGAGCAACCATTGTATAAACTTTATTTATTTTTACGCTGGCCCGTTACCCTGGGGCTTATTGTTGCACTCAGCATCCTCGCGTTTAAACCGCAACTAGCGATGCAATGGGGTTTAATATCAGCCCCGCCACAAAAAGCTCAACAATCCCAGCCCCCCAGCGATGAGCCCAGCTCATATGCCCGTGCAGTGAGTAAAGCCTCCGCTTCCGTGGTCAATATTTATACCCAAAAGGCAACGCAGATACGGCGGAACCCCATGTACAAAGATCCGTATTTTCGCCGCTATTACGACAGCTCTGACGTGCCGGGACAAAACCGACTAATGTCCGCTAGGGGCTCCGGGGTGATTGTCACAGATACCGGCTACATTCTTACCAGCAATCACCTGGTTGATGGCGTCAACGCCATTGTTGTCGCACTGCAAGATGGGCGCAATGCCAAGGCCGAGCTCAAAGGAGTCAACCAGGAAAGCGACTTGGCGATTTTAAAAATAGACCTCGATAACCTCACACCGGTATCTTTTGGCAATGTCAATACGGTTCGAGTTGGCGATGTGGTCCTCGCCATCGGCAACCCGTTTGGCCTCGGGCAAACCGTAACCCAGGGCATTATAAGCGCCACTGGCCGCCGAGGACTCAATATTTCCAAGTATGAAAACTTTATCCAAACCGATGCCGCTATCAACCCAGGCAACTCGGGCGGTGCGCTTATCGATTCCGAGGGTAACTTGCTGGGAATAAACACGGCAAACCTCGATGAAACAGGTTACACCGGTGGTATCGGCTTCGCTATCCCGGTAGATATCGCGATTCAAACCTTAAATGACATCATTGAATTTGGCAGAGTCATCCGCGGCTGGCTCGGCGTTAAGGGCTTTAACTTAAACGAGCAAATCGCCCAGCGTTTTTCCCTTGAATCAAAGGCCGGCATGCTAATAACAGATGTGGACAACGACAGCCCTGCCGATAAAGCCGGCTTAAAACCGGGGGATATTATCACCCGCATTAACAACCAGCAAATTAGCAATGGCAATTGGGGAGTTCAAGAAATTGCCGAGTCTCGCCCAGGCGATAAAGTGTCTATCGAATACCTCCGCAAAGGGCTGTTACAGGTTATAGAAGTTGTACTCGCTTCTCCGCCCTTAGCCTAACTATACCCAAAGCGTTTGAGATTTAGGTATATTCTTCTATTTTACTATGCGTGTTTTCAGAATTCACCGCTGGTGTTTTTCAGCAATAAACAAACAACCCTAACATTGCCTAAAGCTTCTGAGTTCAAAAAACCTGCCGAACACCGGCCCGCGCTACGATCCAACTGATTTATTTAGGATAATCCGACAATTTAGGCAACGCGTTAAGAGTCGTGTTAATTTGGCAAACGTTTGT
>JAHQVY010000331.1 GCA_019634095.1 Cellvibrionaceae bacterium | reverse complement strand
GTGCAGGATTAAAGTACTATGTTGGCAATAACTTTACCATACGGCCGGCTATAAATTACTATATACCCACGGAACTCGACGACGACTACGCCGCGGCTTCGCTCACTTTTTCTTACCTTACTGGGAAACCCTACACCGCAGTGTCGACCAAAAAAGCCAAGGTAACGCCCCCGGGAGACGCCGACAACGACGGCATCGCGGATTTAGCAGACCAGTGCCCTGCAACGCCCAGCGGAGTTTTAGTTAACGCCAATGGCTGTGCCAAAGATTCAGATAACGATGGTGTTGCAGACTATAACGATAATTGTAAAGATACTGGCAGCAATTTGGAGGTTGACAAAACAGGTTGCCCAATTAGCATCAAAAAAACCGTACAAATTGATTTAAAGGTTAACTTTGACACCAATAGCTCTGTGGTGAAACCACAGTATTATGGCGAAATTAAGCAAGTGGCCGATTTCATGGCAAAATACAAAGACACAAAAGTGCTTATCGAAGGGCATACAGATACCAGCGGGGCGGCAGCTTACAATAAAGCCCTGTCTCAAAAACGCGCCGATGCGGTTGCCCAAGTCCTGGTTTCAGAAATGAAGGTAGCGGCTTCGCGAGTTGGCGCAATTGGTTACGGAGAAGAGCGGCCACTCAATGTCGAACGCACAACCTTAGACTTTCAGTCGAACCGAAGAGTTATTGCTAAAATTTCCGCAACTGTGGAAACATTACAAACCAAGTAAATTGAATACACAAGGATGTGTACTTGCCTCAAGGCCCAGCCAATCGATTGGCTGGGCGCAACGCATACGCGGTGCACCACCGTATTTTCGAGCTAAGCTAAAATCTGTTGGATCTACTGCGGATATAACCGTCGCTTAGAAAGCATCCCCCTGATTTATATCCACAAGGAATTGTTCCCTATCAGCTCGGCAGCAGCGCAAAGTGGCGTTAATCACCTTGGCGCTCCCGTCGATATCTGTTAACTGATCGATCTAGCGATGAATTTGACTATCCCCATATCCTTGCTAATACTACTGTGTACTAAATCGATTATTTACCATTTGGCTTCAAAAAAATCGATTTACGCGCCAAACGATCACCGACCCTTAATGAAACAAACTGGTTGAAAGTCGTGCTACTAATCTACTGGCCTATAAACCTTGAAATGTACAGAACGGTATTACCATCGCTGAAATGCCTTGTCGCGACTTAGGGTTCTTTTTAAGGCCTGGGCGATTCCACCTAGTTCACGAGTGATCACTTCGCTCATATATTTTAAAGAGAAGACCGAATGAATATTTTGAAAAAAATAATCGCGATTAATCTAGGCTTGCTATGCAGCGTCGCTTTACATTGTAACGCGGAGAAAGCCGTTATCGTTCACCCATCAAACGCCATATCCTTAAGTACACAAGCGGTAAAAAACATCTATTTAGGCAGGCAAAAATCCTTTTCTGGTGGAGGCCATGCAATAGCTATCAACCAAAAGATGACAGCCGAGATACGCAAAAATTTTGAAGAGACAATTTTGGGTAAATCGCCTGCACAAGTGAAAGCTTACTGGTCGAAACAACTGTTCACCGGTAAGGGCGTACCGCCACAGGAAGTGGATTCAGATAAAGAAGTTATCGGTTTAGTCGCGCAAAACCCCTCTACCATTGGCTATATCGATTCCAGCCTGGTGGATAGCTCTGTAAAAGTTGTGTTAACTTTTTAAACCCGGACTAAATCTCCCGGCGCAAAGCCTACAGCAGCCTTACTCGCTAACAGCATGGTGTTCGGCAAAGCGATTCGAGGCAGGGTGTCTCCGAGTTTTAACCTGGGAGTAGGGCAGAAGCGGGGAGGGGAGGGAAACAACGAGCGTGCGCTCTTTCCGCCCCGGTAATATGTCTTATGGGCATGCCCTAAACAAACTCAACTGACGCCCCGCCAAAACCGGAATCTTAAAAACCTTCAAGCACAATTTTACCGCAGACCTTGCCGCTTTCAATCACGGCATGGGCTTGGCCAAGCTCAGCCGCATTGATTTTGCCCGCAATGGAACTGAGGGTAGAGCGCAACGTTCCGGCATCCACCAAGGAGGCTACCTTATTTAAAATGTCTCCTTGCTCGGATATATCCGGCGTATTGCACAGCGACCGGGTGAACATAAACTCCCAATGCAAGGACAGCGATTTTTGCTTTAAAGGCATAATACTGAGATCACCCGGATCATCAATCACACCCAAATGCCCTTGTGGCGCAATCAGTTCGATAATGTCGGTATAGTGGTGGTTGGTGTGGGTGGTTGAAAAAACGTACTGGGGCGCGAGGCCCAGATCGGCAATTTGCTGCGATAGGGAATCGCGGTGATCAATTACATAGTGAGCACCGCAATCCAGCGCCCAGCTTTTGGTTTCCGGGCGCGATGCGGTGGCAATCACCTGAATATCCGTCAGTGCACGCAGCAGTTGAATCGCTATCGAGCCCACGCCGCCGGCACCGCCAATCAGCAAAATTGCCGTGCTGCTGTAAGACTTTTCTTGACTCAGCGCCAGGCGATGAAAAAGCATCTCCCAGGCGGTGATCGAAGTTAGCGGAAGCGCGGCCGCCTCAGCATAATTTAGGCTTTGCGGTTTCTTGCCCACCAGACGCTCATCGACCACATGGTACTCGCTGTTTGTGCCTTGCCGGTCGATCGCGCCGGCGTAAAAAACGGCATCACCCGGTTTAAAGTTTTCCACATCACGGCCAACCGCTTCGACTACGCCAGCCGCGTCGTAGCCCAAAACCAACCACTCTCCGGGCTCCGGCTCTCGGCGCTGGCGCACTTTGGTATCAACCGGATTCACCGATACCGCATGCACCTTTACGAGCAAGTCGCGCGCCCCGGCAACTGGGTGCTCCAGCTCAATATCGACAAGCGCATCCTCGCGATCAATCGGTCCCATCTTTTGGTATCCCACTGCTTTCATGTTCACCTCTAATTTAGGATTATGTTAAACGTTTATACCTGTAGCATTTAAAACGCAGGCCAATTAAGTTAAAAAATAAATGGTCAAAGCAATCACCACCGAGCCCATTAAATTAATCCCAAAACCCTGCCGCAACATTTGCCGCACCTGTATTCTACCGGTGCCAAACACAATCGCATTCGGCGCTGTGGCTACCGGCAGCATAAACGCGCAACTGGCACTCAGCGCGGCGGGCATCATGAGTAACGCGGGGTCGATCTCGGCCCCCAGTGCAGCGGCGGCTAGAATGGGCATTAATAAAGCCGTGGTGGCAGTATTGCTGGTAATTTCAGTAAGAAAGGTTACCCCCAAACAAATGGAAAAAATAATTAATAATTTGGGCAAACTGGTAGCCCCGGCGAACATATTGCCCAAAAATTCGCTAATACCGGTGCTGACAAAGGCCTTGGCGATAGCTATACCACCGGCAAATAAAATCAATACGCCCCATTGAATACTGCTCGCACTTTGCCAGTCGAGCAAACGGCCATTTCCCTCACCGCTGGGGCATACAAACAGCAATACTACGGCGGTTAGAGCCACCGCGGCATAGTTTGCTGTGGGTACATTAAACCAGGTGGACCAGCCGCCCCAGGGGTCTTTTAAGGTCATCCAAGACACCGCCGTTAAGGCAAATATGCCCAGTACACGCTTTTCTTCGCTGCGCCATGCCCCCAAATGGGGAATGTCGATGGGCTCTCCGCCTTTAAGGTTGCGGGTTAACCACCAGGCGGCGAGCGGCAGCAGGGCCAGCACTACGGGTATGGCAGTGCCCATCCATTGAAAAAACGTGGGTTCAATACCGGTGTTTTCTTTGTACACATTAATAAAGATTACATTGGGCGTGGTGCCAATGGGAGTGCCCATGCCGCCGATACTGGCACTGTAGGCAATGCCCAACAACAGCGGAATAGCCAGGCGTTGGTCTTTGGCTTTTTCCAGTATCGCCAGGGCAACCGGCAACAGCATTAGAGTAGTAGCGGTGTTAGAAATCCACATCGACAGCACCGCAGAAGCGGCCATAAAGCCAAACACTAAGCGCCGATAACTGCTGCCGCCGAATAACTTCACCATGCCCAGAGCCACTCGACGGTGGGCGCCGCTTTTTTCCATGGCTTTAGACAACATGGCGCCGCCCATAAGCAACAGAATAAGCGGGCTGCCGTAGGCCTGAGCCACCTCTTGGCCAGTCAGCACACCAAACAGGGGAAATACGCCCAGGGGGATAAGTGAGGTGGCAGGTATCGGGATTGGCTCGAAAATCCACCAAACGGCACACACCACGGTTACACCAGCGGTGAGGCAAGCAGCACTTTGCCAGCCGGTATAGAACATGGCCACAGCCAGCAAGCTGCCGGCGAGAGGGGCGAACCAAAGTGAGGCCCTGACAAAGACACCGCCATTTTGTTTATTAGTTGACATACCGATTTGGCTTTATTGTGGGTTAATTTAATTGTCAGCGACAATTTGACCAATTTTTAACTGTGGTAAAACTTTAAATATTTGTGTGCTTTTACGGCAATGGAATAAATTAAATTGTTGCCGCTAGCCCTTTAGTACACCTTTTACTACGCCTTTTTACGACACTTTTTACGACAATTTTTACGACACCCGCGAACCTTGCAGTTACCATGCTAATTAGTTCCATTACCTGAAATGTCTATTTTTCTTTGCGGAAAGTTATAAATTCTCGCGGTTTTTGAAGCGATGCGCTTTGTTTTGCCGAGTACATTGGTTTCGCGCATCCGTTATCGCCGCTGCAGGTGTGCTTTGTTGGCGCAGCCAAACGGAAACCCGCCCATGGCTAAAAAAAAGCTTAGGAACAAGCATGAAATAACTCCCTAAATACAAGGCTTGCAGCAGCTAAGTAGTCCAGGCGTTTTACCCAGTCAAATTTACCCAGCATCATCGGAACGGGATGGCCGGCGTATTTTCCAGGCATTCAAGCGTCGGGAACGCTTGCATAGCGACCAGGGAAGGCTTGAGCGGCCTGGACAATGCGCCGGCCATCCCTGCGGCTGCAGCTAAATTAAGTGCTATTCAACTCTGTCCCTATCTGTGCCTATCTGTGCCTACTTGTTAACGCTGTGCCTACTCGCTTATTCGCCCACTATAGCAAAAACGGATAGCAAAAATGGCACTGCAGGCCGGGTAGGGGGCGTGGGTAAGCCCCCCGATGGCGGTGGCAGCTTAGCCAATTCGCATAACGTCTGCGGTTCATTTTATGGTGTTATTGACAGCCTTAGCGATTAAGATTTAATCCTTATGAGCGCGCAGGAACCCAGGCTAGCCTCGCTTTCGAAGCGTGCCCGGCACGCAAGCAGGTTACGAGTGACTTATACGGACTTAGTCACACCGGGTTTGCAACAAAGGGCATTTTTGCTTAGTATGAACCATCACCTTAAGGCCCTTAACACCTAAACTTTTAAGGCTAGCGGCACAGTGACAGCACCTTCCGCCGTGACAACACATACCCAAAACACTTGAGATTTAGGCCTCATGAGCGCGCCCCTAAGTGCCCTTGGCGGTGTTGCTCCGCCTTAAATAGAATGGCTATTCCGCGTTGTCTCGGCAATTGCTCCTGCATTGCCCTAATACCTCACATCCCTGTGAGTGCCGCCTTGCCAAGAACCTTAATTGGCGCACTCCTAACACCTAAATCTCAAACGCTTTGGGTATATAATAAAAATGCCTCCTACTGTTTGTTTTTGTTTGCCAACTTAAAGAGTGTTGTTGTGGTGGCGCTTTTCACAGTGGCATGGCTATTCCCGCTCCCCCCGGCACGGTCTATTCCAGCTAATTAATTGGAGGTCGCACACGTGAATAAATGGTTTATTTTTACTGCCGGTATTTTTGTGGGTAGCACGGCGAGTTACCTAATGTTGCCGGCGCCGCAACAAGTATCGGCTAAACCGATGACACAAGCGGTAACGCCCGAGCAGATACCCGGCGAACCTCGGAGCAAACGCAAGCTCGCAGAAATAAAAAATTTGGTTGAGACACTGAATCCGCCGCACGAATTTTCTCTGTCTCCAGTAAGTCAGGCTTCTCTTGACCAACTACTGCAGGTTTTCCGCCAGCGGCAAGACGACTTATACAGCAGTGGCGACTACAACGACTTAGTGTATTTGGTACGCCACAACCAGGCGATTGCCGAGCAAATTAAAACCCGCATCGAAGAGAGCCCATCGTATGACGAGCGCATCTCACTGATTGCCGTGCTAGCGAACAACGAAAGTAAAGCAACTGTAGAGTTTGCCACTTCACTGGTGCAATCTCTGGATAAAGACAGCCAAAACCTAGGTTTTGAATTGCTGATGTCGATGGGCAACCGCGGCTACAACCCCGAGCTAAACTCCGCCCTACTCGATGCCACCCATTATGAGACAGACCCCAGCGTGCTCGGTAATATCATTAACCATTTAAGTGTTGGCCAGCTCGATGCCTCCACCAAACTCAAAGCCACTGAGAACTTTCAACGCCTCGTCTACGACAACGACGATACCGTTGTTAAAGCCCGGGCAATCGATGGCTTGCGGCGTATAGGCAACCAGGATACGATTCTATTGGCGGTGATGGATCACTTGAATCATCCCAACTCAGAGGTAAAAACCTCTGCAATTAGTGCCATGGATGCGCTGGACAAGAGCAAAGTTACCCAAGAGATGCTTGAAACCCTTAAAAGCATTGCGGATAACCCCGGAGAAGCGGAGCTGACAAAAGAATACGCGCGCGCTTTTTTAACGCGGCATAAAATCGAGCCTGGAATCTACCCCTAGAACGCTATCGCAACTCGCTCGATTATTCGAAACTCATGGCCGAGCAGTTTGCAACAGTTCCCGCAGCGGCGCTGCGATTTGCGTTAACTTAACAGAACCGACTACTTGAGAATAAACACAGTAAAGCACGGCTTCAAGCCACTAGCAATTGCGCAGCTAGTGACAGGCAATGGGAGAGCCAGTTACGGACTTCTAGCTAGGTATTCACCGCGGGTTTGAAACGGGGGCTATCCTCTATATCCCCAAAGCGTTTGATATTTAGGTGTTAGGAGTGCGCCAATTTTTGTTCTTGGCAAGGCGTGACAACGCAGAATAGCCATTCTATTCAAGGCGGAGCAACACCGCCAAGGGCACTTAGGGGCGTGCTCATGAGGCCTAAATCTCAAATGTTTTGGGTATAGATTCCGGGTTAGCAAAATGCTGCACGCTTGTCGTCCCATTCGATTTTTTACTGCAATCTTCGCCAATAATTTTTTCTGGTTACCACTGAATATGAACACCGTTACTCGTTTTATTCCCTTCGATTCGAGCGATATCGTTGAGATGTGCTTGCAAGATACCGCTCTAAACAAAGAACAACAGGCACGTTTTCTTTCTCTATTCGCCCTATTAAAACGCCAGTTTGGCCTGGAAGCGCTGGACAGTTTGGCGCAAATTAAACAAGCTTATCGGCTGCGCGACCCCGATTCAGATCTACTCCTACCCCAAATAGAGCGTCGAAATCACAGCCATGAAAATTTTGAGTCGCGGTTGGTGGCACTGCTTAACCGCGCTAATTTTGACGAAGTGAGCCAGGAGGCAATACAAGAATCCCTCGGCGATTCTTCTATTTTCAAAGTACACCTCAACGTGGATTTTAACCAGTACGAAGAGGTACTGCTATATAAGCGCGGCATGAGTGTGCGCCGCGAAACCTTAAGTACTCTGTTTGGCCTGCGCAAACAGACAGTGGAGTTTATTAATTTCGATCGCGTGTTAATTTATATTCGCATGCATGCCCAAGAGGGCAGCCAGCCCAAGGTATTGCTGCGCCTATTTCAAAATGTGCCCCGCGCCGATTTGGAAATGCTGTTCCCGGAAACCCAAGTGGGCTTGCGAACCATCGACAAGCTAATGATTGGCGTGCCGGCGGTAATTAGCGGCGCAGTGGTGCTGAGTACGAAAATGGGCGCTACGCTATTTTTACTGGGCTCTATGCTGGCGTTTTACTTGGGTATGCGGCAGGAACCGGTCGTGCTCGATAAAACCGCGCTGCTCGCCATTGGCGCGGGGTTTGGCGCACTCGGCGGTTATGTTTGGAAACAGTTTACAAATTTTAAAAATAGAAAGTTAAAGTTTACCCAGGCGCTCACCTCCAACTTGTACTTTAAACTGCTAGACAACAACGCCGGTGTATTTTACCGCATTACCGACAACGCAATGGAAGAAGAACTCAAAGAAGCTTTGCTAGCGTTTTATTTTTTACAACAAAAACCTACAGCGGTGAGCGCAAAACAATTGGACACTGAAATACAAACTTGGTTTGCACAGCAGTGGCACTGCAAGCTGGATTTCGAAGTGGATGACGCCCTTAACAAACTGGCGCGTTTAAAGCTTGCCACGCAACACGCCAACGCCAACTGGCAAGCCCTAGACCTGAGCCAAGCCGTCGATACACTAAAAAACAAACTCAAAGATTTTTAGGCTCTTAGCCCTTAGCCCTTAGCCCTTAGCCCTTAGCCCTAAATCATTAGCCATTAGCCATTAGCCCTGTGGAATATTTAAGCCCGTGGAAGAGCTACGGAAAAAGCTTTCCAAACCCCAAAATACGCTTCTGCTCAATAAAACTCCGGCGCTATAGGCCGCACACCCTGCACAAAAGTAATTCGACTTTAACACAGGGTATTTTTTTGCGGATTGCGCTTGAATAATGTCATCATCTGAACGTCATAAAACTGAAGGTATAGTGTCAATTTCAGCCGTTAATGTGTATAGGTTTAAAACGGGCAAACAACAAAAGGGTCTTTATGCTAATTCAGGAAATACGATTTCAGGCAACTAAACTAAAAGCGCGCCAATTTAAGCTACTGTGCGCAATTGCAGTGCTAACTGCATGCTGTGCGGCGAGCTCGGCCAGTGCCGAGGTTTTTATTAGTGAGATTCACTACGACAACGCCGGTACCGACGAGGGCGAAGCCATTGAAATTAGTGCCGATTTAAACACCAGTTTAAGCGGCTGGCAGCTGGTGTTATACAACGGCGCTAACAGCGAGAGCTACAACACAATAAATTTAAGCGGCTTTGCCCAGGCCAGCGAAAGTTGTGGCAGCGCCGGTGGCACGTTGGTTATTAATTTACCGAGCAACGGCATCCAAAACGGTGGTTCCGCCGCCGATGGCCTAGCCTTGGTGGATGCCAGCGGGGAAGTAGTGGAATTTCTAAGCTACGAAGGCGTTTTAGTCGCCAGCGATGGTCCCGCCTCGGGCCTCACCAGCATGGATATCGGCGTTTCTGAAGACAGTTCGACACCGCCTGGAGAATCGTTACAGTTGGTGGACGGCACTTGGCAGGCCCCTAATCTCAGCACCTTTGGCATCTGCACCACGCCGGTAAGCGGAGGCGGCAGCGAACCTACCGCCATTCCCACAACCCTACCCACGCCCGAACCGACACCGGCGCCACCAGCTGCCAGCGACATATTCATTAGCGAAATTCACTACGACAATATCGGCAGCGACAGCGGCGAAGCCATAGAGCTGAGCGGGCCGGCGGACAGCGACTTAAGTGGCTGGCAAATTGTGTTATACAACGGCAACGATCGCAGCAGCTACGGCAGTATTATTTTGGGTGGCAGCCTGCAAACTGCGGCGGACTGCGATGCCGCCTACGCCGTGTTCAATCGCAGCGGCCTGCAAAATGGCGGTTCGACCCCCGACGGTCTAGCTCTGGTGGATGCCAGCGGCGCGGTAGTCGAATTTTTAAGCTACGAAGGCAGCTTTGTGGCCAATGGTGGCCCGGCCGATGGCATAACAAGTGTTGATATCGGCGTGTTTGAATCCAGCGCTACACCGCTAGGCTATTCCCTACAAAAAATTAGCGGCCAGTGGCAAGCGCCGGCACCGGCAAACTTCGGCACTTGCAGCACCGAGCCAGTGGGGCCACCAGCGGGCGAAGTGGTTAAGATCCACGAGGTGCAAGGTGAGGGCAGCCAAGTGGCGCTTAACGGCGTGGTTACAGTGGAAGCCATTGTAACGGCCAGCTACCAAGGCGAAAACCAACTCAGAGGCTTTTTTATACAAGAAGAAGATCGCGATACCGACGACGACCCGCGCAGCTCGGAGGCGATTTTAGTGGATTGCGGCGCCGCCTGCCCAACAGCCGTAGCCCCTGGCGATCAGGTGCGAGTGACCGGCCTGGCGCAAGAGTTTTCCGGTATGAGCGGGATTAGCGCAGGCTTAGCAGCGGATATTGCCATTGTTAGTCGCAATAATCCCTTGCCTAGCATCAGTACAGTGAACTTGCCCGTGCCGGTGGATGCAGCGGACTTAGGTGCAGCACAAGCGCAAATTGATGCCTACTTTGAGCCTTTTGAAGGCATGCGAGTAGCCATTCCCGAAACCCTCACTGTGGACGAGCATTTCGAACTCGGCCGCTACGGCCAACTGGTACTTAGCAGCGGCGATCGCCCGCGTCAATTTACCGACCAGCAGCCGCCGAGTGAGGCCGGTTATATCGCCCAGCAAATCCATCTGCGCGCGCGCCGTATTATTCTAGATGACGATAGTAGTCGACAAAACGTCGCCCTCATTAGCGATGCCGCGGTGTTTCATCCGCAACCGGGTTTATCCACAGACAATTTCCTGCGCAGCGGAGACAGCATCACCGGTGTCAGCGGCGTGCTGCATTTTTTCGAGTCCGAGTGGCGCGTGCGACCAGTCGCGGAAGAAAATTATCAATTTACGCGCAGCAACAGTCGCAGCGCGGCGCCTACGGATGTCGGCGGCAGCTTAAAAGTGGCCAGTTTTAATGTACTTAACTACTTCACCACCTTGGACGAGCCGGGCGTGCGCTGTGGCCCTCAGCAAAACCTGGACTGTCGCGGAGCCAATTCCAGCCAGGAGCTCTACCGCCAAACCCAGAAGATCACGGCGGCAATTTGCGCTATGAATGCGGATATTCTCGGCTTAATGGAGTTGGAAAACCCGGCCCCAGGCGCGGAGCAAACACCACTCGATAGCCTGGTGGCGGCCGTAAATGCCGAGTGCGGCGACACGGCTTACGCCGCAGTCAATAGCGGCAGTATTGGCGGCGATGCCATTACCGTCGGTTTTATGTATAACACCCATACAGTGGGCTTAGCGGGGCCACCGGCCATATTGGACAGCAAGGCTTTCACCGACCCCGCCGACAGCGGCACGGATAAAAACCGCCCGGCACTGGCGCAGAGTTTTATCGAGCTATCGAAAAATGCTCGCCTCACCATTGCGGTGAACCATTTGAAATCCAAGGGCTCATCTTGCGGT
Source organism: Cellvibrionaceae bacterium (assembly GCA_019634095.1). GTDB lineage: Bacteria > Pseudomonadota > Gammaproteobacteria > Pseudomonadales > Cellvibrionaceae > JAHQVY01. The sequence goes on along the minus strand of JAHQVY010000331.1, from coordinate 1,343 downwards.
GCCGGCGACGATGATCGCAGCAGCGGGCAGGGCAACTGTAATTTAACCCGCAGCCTCGCCGCCCAGGTGCTGGCGGAGTGGCTAGATACAGGGCCCACCGGCGTGGACAGCGACTACGTACTGGTGATTGGCGACTTAAATGCCTACCGCTTTGAAGACCCAATTCAACGCCTCGAACAAGCCGGTTATATCGATTTAGTTAACTTATTTGGCGGTGACAGCGCCTACGGTTATCTGTTTGATGGTCAACTGGGTTATCTCGACCATGCCCTCGCCAACCAGGCATTATTTCCTTACGTAAGCGGAGTTACCGACTGGCACATCAACGCCGATGAAATTAACCTGTTGGACTACAACGACACAGTGCTCGATGCCAATGAAGCCAGCTTTGAAGCCAAGCCCAGCGCCACCGAACTATTTGCGCCCGACCCTTATCGTTCCTCGGACCACGATCCGCTAGTTATTGGCATCGAACTACCTTCAGATTTGCAAATCAGCGATTTGGCAGCGGCATTCAACGCGGGCTATGCTGCAGGGGAAATCCGAGGCGCCGGTTTTGGGCCAATAAGGCTGATACTGGCTTTAGTTTTTATTCGCGAACTAGGCGCCGCCGAGTGGTATTACAGTAAGGGAAAGCTGGCCCAGGCCTGTAAACAACTGGATCTAACGATTGCCTTATCAGACGGACAAGATCATCCGATGGATTACATTGTTGGCCCCGGCGTGGCAAACTTTAACCAGTTAATTAAGCAGGTGCGATCCAACCTGCTCTGTGATTAATAATTGACAACAGCCATTGAAGGCCAGCAGTATTTAAATCTGCTCGATGTTTTAACCTAAATAAATCAGTTGGATCGTAGCGAGGGCGTTCAAGGGGCTGAAATTAGTGTGAATTTTTTAACTTTTGAGGCAAAAACGTAGGCAGAAACTGAGCAAGGATCGCTGTTTCAAACCCGCGGTGAAACATCCCTTAAGCTCGTGACTCGTGTGCCTGCGGGTCACAGTTTGCACCCAGGGTATCGTTGCTGCGCTGCCGCGTAGCATGCTATTTGCAGGTTGTTATATTCGCAGCATTTGGCATAGCCCCGTTTTTCAAGTAGCCCTTTTTTTCAAGTAGCTCTGTTTTTCAAGTAGCCCTGATTTTGAAATAGCTGTGTTTTTGAAATAGCTCTGTATTTAAAATAGACGGGCATTTGAAATAACTGAGCACTTGGAGAGGAGGGCAAATAAAGGTATGCTTTCAGCGGTTGTCCTTCGCCCGTATTGTGGTAGCTTAGTCCTCTGAATTTGGCAGGCAACAACAAATACATTAGCTTGGAGTTAGGGCTTTGAAAATTCTAGTT
>JAHQVY010000330.1 GCA_019634095.1 Cellvibrionaceae bacterium | reverse complement strand
TATTGCCCGACACGGCATCTCGCCACTGGCCATCGATAAATAATTGGTGTTTTTTACTCAACCATTTTTTGGCTGCTGCCGACTTTTGTATAGCGGTTGCCGCTGTGAAGGGTTTTTTTTGATTCGGCTTACTGGTGTGCAAAACTGCGTTCCGCCTGTGTTTTTAAAATAGAATGTATAAAAGTATTTATAGCGTCGTAAAAAATCTCTGTGCAAGGTTATCAATGTCTCTCCAAAAGTTTCTCAGTCCAAAAACCTTATGCAAGCTTAGGATTTATTGTGCTTGTTCATTACCGCTTAAATAAATCAAGCAACCAAATCTTTTGGCTGGCAATAAACAAGTCAACAGCCATCGAGACAGCAGTTGTGTCCGGTTGTGTAACGCCAAACTTTTGCGAGTCCTCAATGCAAAATACATCGATTTTGCCAGCACTTTGCGAGGGCGCTTTAAGCCGAAATTTATCCGTTGGATCCACTGCGGACGCTCTCGCTTCGATCCAACTGATTAATGTAGGTTAAAAATAGAGTCCTCAGCCTATCCTCGTCAAGCGCGGTACTCTATGACTTTTGTCAAGCAGCCCCGGCACATATCAACCAGCTGCGGCGCTTTAGCCAGCTGCGGCGCTTATCAGCCAGTCACGGCGCTCTACACCCCGTCGCTGTCTAGGCCAAGGTTGCCGGGGGCGATTAAATGGTCTGGGTCGAGACAGGCTTTTATGGCTCGGGTAAGGCGCAGGGCTTGCGGCTGCAGACGCTGTGCATAGGGGTAGGCTTTGCCGAGTTGGAAATTAACCGCCGTAAAGTCACTAAAAAGTTGGATAATCTGGTTTTTTAAGCGCTCGACAAAGCGGCGCGCCTCAAGATTTTCTGGGTAACTAGGCAGCTTATCTAAATACGCTTTGGGAATCACCTCGCGGTGATAACAGGTGATGCTGTCGGGCCAATAAAGCGCGATTTCATAGAGAAAACCCGAGCTGCCGATGGCGCTGAACATGCCGCCGTGCCAGATCCCGAATCGCTTCATGTCGTCTTGGTATTGCGTGTACAGCGCGTTTAAGGCCTGGTGGAAATTTAAAACCTGAGCGTGCGGCAACACGCCATGCAGGGGTACCCAGCGTTCCCCTGCTGGTCCCAAGGTATTAAAAAAAGGTGCAAAAGGCATGCCCCTCACTACCGCAGGCACCGTGCCGGCCACTTCCCTAGCGAAGGGGCGGTTGATCTCGCGCAGGCGTTGCAGGCGAGATTTAGCCTCAAGCTGATTGACGCCTTCCACAATATAGTGGGTCATGTAGGGCGATTCGCTCATTACTTTTTTTGCCGCTAGGGCCGATAACAGCAGCTGCTTGATTCCCTGCAGGTAAGAGGGCGATGTCTTAAGAATGGACAGCGCAATGGCCAGCATTTGCCGCGGCGAATCCTGCCGAGCAATTTGACCTTGTGACAGCGCGCCGTCGAGGGCAAAGTGCGAGTCCTCGAGTTTTTCCAGCGCAATCTGGCGCATCGATTGGTGCATCGATGCAAAATCATTAAAGGCAAAGGAGATGGTTTGATGCGCCGGGCGTTTGCGTAACAAGGGCAGGGTTATTCGTGCTTTAACACCCAAACTGCCGCAGTCACCCGTAAATAAACCGCTTAAATCGGGGCCGAAAAAGCGTGAGAATGGCGGACTTTGCGCGGCGCCAGATCCGGTTTTTAACAGCGAGCCGTCGGCGACAACAATGTCCATGGCAATCACCGATTCCGCGGAAATGCCGTAGGCTCCCGAGCCGTGGCTAAGGGTATTTTGTGAAACCGAGCCGCCAACCGTTGCGCGCAAACCGGAGAAGGGGCCCCAAAATGGCGTGCGCAGGCCCAGCGGGTCCAATTTATTTTTTAATTCTGCCCAGGTTACGCCGCACTCCACCGTCACATAGCCATCGTGTTCATTAATTTCTTCAATTCGCTTGAGACGCCCCAAATCTAAGATCACGCAATCCGCCCGATTCGGCAAATAAGCATCGGTGTAGGACGCGCCGCCGCCCCGCGTGGTGCTGGCAATTTTGTAGTGTTGACAGCAAGCCATAACCGCCTGCAATTGGCTTACAGATTCGGGTTGTACCACCGCCAGCGGCCGCTTCAATCGATTGTAGACATCGGTGGCGAAATATTCTGTTGCCTCCCCTTGCAGCACATATTGTGCACCCACTATGTCCGCCAGTTTGTCGGTAAATTCGCTGTCGTCACCGACCGGGGCCTGCTTGTGCTTACTCATAATTTGTTTGCCTTAAACCCATAATTTGAAGCCGCTTATTCGAGAGGGAACCCGCGCGAGATTCGCACTGCAGGTATACACCCACAAACTAATGCCTCTGGCCGACGGACAGCCATGATAATTGTCATGGCAGCAATGTGGGGAAAACGGAAACTAGAAAAAAGCGTATTTGCGGTAATTAAATTGTTAGCACTTGAATTAAACTGAGGCAACTGAATGGAAACCCCTAAAATTGCTGTGGTCGGCGGTGGTATCGCCGGGCTCACCGCAGCACTCGCTCTGGCAAAACATGGATACAAGCTCAGCCTGTATGAGGCCGCGCCCGCTTGGGGCGAAGTTGGCGCCGGCATTACTTTGGCCCCCAACGCCATGTGTGGTTTGAACTATATCGGCGTGGGCGAAAAAATTTCTGCAGCCGGTATCGAGCCGACCAGCCAACACATTGCTCACTGGCTCGATGCGCGTTTAATTTTGGAAGTGGATCGACGCAATACCCGGCAACAATATGGCGCGGCTTACGTTTATATTCACCGTGCCGACCTCCACCAAATTTTGGTGGATGCGGCGCAAGGCGCGGGTATTGAAATGTTGCTGGGCAAAACTTTAGTGGGCGTGGATAGCGAAGCCGAAAAGCCTTTGATGCATTTTGCCGATGGCGCCAGTGCCAGCGCCGATTTAATTGTGGGTGCAGACGGTTTAAAGTCGCAAATTAGAAAATTGTTTGCGCCGCTGCCGCCCTATTTTACCGGGCATATTGCCTACCGCGCCGTCGCCCCTGCGACACCTGGAATTCGCGATTTAATTGCGCAGCCGGGAATGCACATTGGCCCTGGAAAAATGGTGGTGCGCTATCCGCTAAGAAAGGGCAAGCAACTCAATTTGGTATTTTTTGCCCGCCAAGAGGGGTGGACCGAGGACGGCTGGTCGATCCCCGCGAAAGCAAAAGAATTGTTCGATCTTTACAGCGGTTGGAATCACCAAGTGCAGGCGCTGTTGAGGGCGGTGCAAGAGGATACGGTTTTTAAATGGGCGATCAATGCCCATCAGCCGCTCAGCAATTGGAACCTGGCCAACAAAGTGACCCTGGTTGGCGATTCCGCCCACGCCATGACGCCTTTTTTTGGCCAGGGTTCTGCCACCGGCATTGAAGACGCCATTGTGCTGGCGCGTGCGCTGGGTGAAAGTGCCAACATCGCCGAGGCCTTGCAGCGGTATCAAACGGCGCGGCTCGAGCGCACCAGTTTTATTCAGCTTGAATCGAATAAAAACGCGCAGCGTTTGCAAGGAGAAGAGACGGAACTTTATGGCGTTAAGAATTTGGTGAATGAAGAAACCTTGGGCCTGTTCGATTACGACTGTGGCACAGTAGCGATATGACTCGGTGCACAGGCCATAGGCTCAGTTTCACAGTGGGTTTGCAACTGTGCGAGCATCCGTTCTCCATTACTGCTTAACAGGTGGTATACCCAAAACACTTGAGATTTAGGCCTTATGAGCACGCCCCTTTTTGCCCCTGGCGGTGTTGCTCCGCCTTAAATAGAATGGCTATTGTGCGTTGTCGCGCCTTGCCAAGAACAAAAATTGACGCACTCCTAACACCTAAATCTCAAGTGTTTTGGGTATGGTTTTGCTTTAAATGCAGGTTTTTTTAAGCAGAAAAAAAGGATGCATGGCGTTTGGTACTATCGGCAAGGGCTGGGCAAGGTTTACGCTAACGTTGCATAAGTTTTTGTATTTATAGGCTGTTGGCGGGGGAGTTATAGCGTTGCACGGCCGCTGGTGATGCTGCCGTAGTAGAAGCAGCGAAATGCTTCTGGGCCGAAGCTATTCAATTTTTGGATTTTGCAAATTGGTGACTTTGCAATTTTAGGGTTTAAGCAAGTTTAGGCTACACATCGAATATCTTCGTTAATTTTGCGCTAGTAATTAGCAATAGGAATTTACCATTGTCCACATTAATTAAACCTGCGATACCCGAATCGGATGCTAGCGCGGAATCCCTGCGAAAACCGCTATCCACGGTGACCATGCTATTTTACGGGGCGGGGCAAACCGGGGGGCAGATTTTTCGCGATGCCCCGGCGGCTCTGCTGCCGGTATTTATGGCTACCATGCTTGGGGTGTCTCCCTGGTTAGCCGGCATTGTGGTACTTATACCCAAGCTGTGGCTAATTATTTGCGATCCGTTGATGGGCATAATTTCCGATCGCATGAAACCACTGCATAGTCGACGCCCATTTATGGTGATTGGGGGTATAAGCACCAGCGTGTTGTTTATTGGTTTATTTGCCTTTAGTGGCTTTGCCTCGCAATGGTGGGCGGCCCTCTGTGTCGGCGTAATTTTTTTTGCGGCCTCAACGGCGTTTAGCGCATTTTCGGTGCCCTATTTAGCGGTGGCTTCCGAGCTGTCGGCAGACCCACACGAGCGCACCAAACTGCTCGCCTTTAGAATGATCTTTATGGTATTGGGGGTGATTTTAGGCTTCGGCTTGGCCCAGCCTCTGGTATTTGCCCTCGGCGGCGATGCTGCAGCCTGGCTGAAAATGGCGCTGTTGTTCGGCCTTATCGGCATGATTAGCATGTTAATCACCGCTTATGGTGTACCGCGCGATTTCGGCGCGAATAATTCGGCGAATCAATCCTTAAGCTTGCTGGCACAATTTCGTCACGCGCGCGAAAATAAGCCCTTTGCGATTTTAACCGCAGCTTACTTTATACAGTCTATTGCCCAAGCCAGTGGTTACGCGGTGGTGGGTTTTGTTTTTATTTACGCCGTTGGCGATATTAATTTATTGCTGCCATTTATTTTGGTAATGGCCTCAGGCTCTATTTCAAGTCAGCCGCTATGGCTCAAATTGTCGCGCCGCATAGGCAAAGTGGCGTCGTTTTGGGGCGCCTGTTTGCTTTGGATGGCGGTAACCATCACCTGGTTATGGGTGGGTAACGGGCAAGACGTATTGCTGAGCCTGCCGTTTCTCGGCGAGTTATCCACCGATCATTCCATGGTTTTGCTACGTGCTTTTATTATCGGCATTACCAACTCGGGTTTTTCGCTGCTGTCCTTTTCCCTGTTAACCGACACTATTAATAGGCAAAAACAGCAGCGCGGTTATGCGGATGAGGGCTTGTTTTCAGGCATATTTAGCGCGGTTGAAAAGCTGGCTTTCGCCCTGGGCCCGCTATTGGCCGGTGTGGTAATGAGTTATACCGGCTTTGAAGCTTCGGTGGGCGGAGCGGTTGAGCAAACTGACGGCGCGATTCAAGGCATGGTGATGAGTTATTCCGTGGTGCCGACAGTGATGATGTTCTTCAGCCTGCTGGTATTTACGCAATACAAAAAATCTTTACAGGCCAACACCTGAGGTATTGTTTTTAAGTTGCAGCAAAGTCAATGCGATGTGGTTAAGCTGATGTGGTTAAGCTAATAAGTGTCGCGCAGTATTTTATGATGGGGTGAAAGGCATGCAAGGTTTTGAGTTTTCCTCGGTGGCAAAATGGGTGTGCCGTTTGGGCGCTGCGCAAGATTTGCGGTTGTACTGTGAGTCTTGCGGTATCACCACACCACTGTTGGTGAGCGATAAAGGCTTAGTGAACGCGGGTATTGTCGAAGCCGTGGCGGCCCCCTTGCGCCGAGCTGGCTTGGAGCCACGGGTGTACTCTGAGGTCGTGGCAGATCCGCCCCAAGCCCAGGTGCTTTCTGCAGTGAAGATGGCTCGCGCTGCCAAGGTAGATGGCATTATCGGGCTCGGTGGCGGCAGCAGCCTCGATGTTGCGAAATTAATTGCGGTGCTGCTCCACTCCGAGCAAAGCCTGCAAGACTTATACGGCCTGCATAAAGTGAGAGGGAGGCGCTCGCCGCTTATCTTGCTGCCCACCACTGCGGGCACCGGCTCCGAAGTGACGCCGATTGCGATTATAACGACCGGGGAGACGACCAAGGCCGCCGTGGTCGCGACGCAGTTGCTGCCCGACTTGGCCATTTTGGATGCAGAGTTAACCCGGGGTTTGCCGGCGGCGGTCACCGCGGCCACTGGCATCGATGCCATGGTGCACGCCATCGAAGCCTATACGAGTAAGCTCAAAAAAAATCCCTACTCCGACATGCTCGCCACACAGGCGCTGCGCTTAATGTCGGCCAATTTACTCGAAGCGGTAGACAACGGCGGCAATATGCTGGCCCGAGAAAATATGTTGCTGGGGGCGATGCTGGCCGGTCAGGCCTTTGCCAACGCCCCGGTGGCGGCGGTGCACGCCCTGGCTTACCCCTTGGGCGGCAACTACCACATTCCCCACGGCCTGAGTAATGCCTTGGTGTTGCCCCATGTGTTGCGATTTAACGCCCCGGAGGCGGCGCCTTTGTATGCGCAGCTGCTACCTTGCGTGCAGGCAAAGGCAGAAATAAATGCAGAAACAAAAAGTGTTGCCGCGCGCTGTGAGGCCTTTATAGACTATTGCGCGAACCTGATAGCGGCGACTGGCTTGCCCAACTGCCTGTCGCAGCTGAAGGTGCCCGAGACCGACCTCGGCCGCTTGGCCGACGAGGCTATGGCACAGCAGCGCTTGCTGGTGAATAATCCGCGAGTGGTGAAGCGGGCCGATGCGCTGGCAATCTACGCAGCGGCGTTTAACTAGTTCCCTGTTAATCCTTTGTCCTCTTAACCTCTTAACCTCTTAACGCTTAACCTTTTAACTTTTACCCTTTTACCCTTCCCCCTCAATAAAAGAGAGTTTTACAAATAATGGCAAATCCCATTTTACGAGACAAGTTGCAGCGTAAAGAGTTTATTTTTGCCCCCGGCATTCAAGATATGATAACCGCCGTAATCGCCAACAAAGTCGGCTTCGACATTGTTTACGGTTCCGGTTACTGGGTGACGGCATCCGCCTACGGTTTGCCCGACGCCGGTATCGCCACTTATACCCAAATGGTGGATCGCATGGCCACCTTGGTGCGCAGCAGTAAGGCCGCAGTGGTCGCCGATGCGGATACCGGCTACGGCGGTTTGTTGAATGTGCACCACACCGTGCGTGGCTACGAAGCGGCCGGGCTCAGCGGTATTCAGTTGGAAGATCAAGAATTTCCCAAAAAGTGTGGCCATACCCCTCATCGCCGGGTAATTCCCTGTGGCGATATGGTGGATAAAATTAAAGTGGCAGTGGATGCGCGACAAGATGAAAACTTAGTGGTGATTGCCCGTACCGATGCCCTCGACAGTGAGGGTTTCAATGCCGCCATCGATCGCGCCAATGCCTACCGCGAGGCGGGGGCCGATGTGCTGTTTGTGGAAGCCATGAAAAACGCCGAGCAAATGCGCAGCGCCTGCGCTCAGGTTGGCGGACCGATGATGGCCAATATGTCGAACGGCGGCGCCACCGAACAGTTAAATCAGCGACAAATGATGGAGCTCGGCTTCAGCATGGCGATTGCACCGTCGTTAACTTCTTTGGCTGCGGCTTTTGCTGCGGAGTTGGCATTGCGTTCGCTAAAAGCTCAGGGCAGTGCGGAGCCCGCAGGGGTAGACTTGTTCGCGTTTAAAGAGTTCTGCTCTTTAATTGGCTTCGAAGACGTTTGGGAATTTGAAAAAAAATGGTCGCAAGAGTCGAGCGTATGATCGCGGCCACAGAGCTTGGGTGAGGCTAAAAATGACAGAAAATTTACAAGATAATTACCGCGGCGTTTACAACAACCGCATCGGTTTTGGCAAAAAACCGGCGCTGATTTTAATTGATTTTGTGCGCGCTTATTTCGATAAAAGCTGTGAGCTCTATGCCGGGGTTGACGAGGCCCTGGCTTCTGCCAAGCGGGTGCTGGAGGCGGCGAGAGCTGCCGGCGTGCTCACGGTGTACACCAAGGTGGAGTATCACCCTTCAGCAATAAACGGCGGCCGGTTTTTTGAAAAGGCCAAGCCCTTAACACATTTTATCGAGGGCTCGCCCATGGGAGCGTGGGCGCAGGGCTTACAGCCTCAAAGCGATGAACTGGTGGTGTCCAAACAATACCCCAGTGCCTTTTTTGGTACCTCGCTTGCCAGCACCTTAACCGCAGCGGGCATCGACTCGGTGATATTAACCGGGCTTACCACCAGCGGTTGCGTGCGAGCCAGCTGCGTGGATGCCTGTTCTCACGGGTTTATTCCCATTGTCGCCCGCCAGGCCTGCGGCGACCGGCACCCGGCACCACACGAGGCCAATTTATTTGATATGCACGCGAAGTACGCCGACGTGGTTGACGAAGTCGAAATTATTGAATACTTGAATAATCCTAAATAAATCAGTTGGATCGTAGCGAGGGCGTTCAAGGGGCTGAAATGAGAGTGAATTTTTTCACTTTTGCGGCAAATTCGTAGTCACTCTACGGGTTATCTACAGGGATGTAGTGTATTTCCGTAAGTTTGCTGGGAGCAAACTCGGTGCAGCCGCAAAATTGAAAAAACGCTTTAATTTCAGTTCATTGGGCGTCCGCAGTA
>JAHQVY010000329.1 GCA_019634095.1 Cellvibrionaceae bacterium | reverse complement strand
TCCGATACCGACAACATGAGTTTTGCCGTTATTCGCGATACTTTGCACGATATGCCCGGCTCTGGCAGTATCGCTCTTTTAGGTCTCGGTATTGTCGCCTTGGGTATGTTTCGGCGCAAGGAAGCGTCCAAGCTTCGCGACGCTGAATAAGATCCGACCCTATATCAGCCGTGTCAAATCAGTGTTTTTCGTTAAACACAATCGTTTTTAGCCAATCGTTGTAAGCGGAGTTTTTTGCCAATGCTGCGATTAATCGGCATTGAATTTATTTCCTTAGCTCTTCTATCCATTGCCTGATTTACCCTACCCCAGCGTAAAGGGGTATCTGCCAAACCTCTATGATGTATCGATATCTAAGTATTTGCGTCGTCCAATCAGCTGGAAAATTGGCTTATCCCCTTTAATAGCGTTGTTATTTCTGCAGAAAACGTCGCTTTTTGTAAATTTGCACTCAAAATTATATATACAGTACAATGCACCGCTGCTCTATTCGCCCCGCCATTTTATAAACTAAGGCCCAACTTATGTTTAAGCGAAACGCCCTGTTTTCGGCTACTTTACTTGCATTTCAAACCGCTCATGCGCAGATAGAAGAGGTAATTGTTACTGCTACTAAAAAAGAGTCCAGCACCCAGGATATCCCAGTTGCTGTTAATGCCCTAGACAACGAATCTTTGGAGCAGCTCGGTGTAACCGACTTTTCAGACTATCTGGTGCAAATGCCAGGTGTCACCGCTGGCGGCGGCGGGCCAGGGCAAAACACTATTTATATTCGCGGCGTCGCGTCCACCACCCCCAACTTAACAACATCCGGTGTCGCGGGCCTAGCGCCCAACGTTGCACTGTATCTGGATGAACAACCTTTGGCCCAACCCGGTCGAAACCTCGATGTTTACGCAGCGGACCTCAGCCGCGTAGAAGTGCTAAAAGGCCCTCAGGGCACCTTATTCGGTGCCAGTTCACAGGCGGGTACAGTGAGGTTAATCACCAATAAGCCCGACCTTTCTGAGCTGGCGGGAAATGTGAAGCTGGGCACCGCTATTACCACTGGCGGCGAGCCCAGCAACAACGTTGAAGCGATGCTCAACCTGCCCCTGAGCGACAATTTCGCGCTGCGCGGCGTGGTTTACGTGGACAACCAAGGCGGCTATATCGATAACGTTGCCGGCAGGCTGACCGCGGCAGAAAGCGCGCGCTTCCAGACGGGTTCTTCGTTTCAGCCCGATGCCGATTTGTCCAATGTCAATTTTATAGCGGCCGATAACGCCTCGAAAGCCGAAGATGACTTTAACGAAGTGACTTACTCGGGCTCGCGCCTGTCTGCACTGTGGGAAATTAACAGTGACTGGACGCTTTCCGGGGCCGTGTCACAGCAAACAATTGACTCCGAGGGCGTGTTCTTTCAAGACCCAGAATTGGATGATCTTGAAATTCAGCGCTACGAAGACGACTCCCTCGAAGACGAATTTGTCAATGTCAACTGGACCCTTGAAGGGCGGATAGGCGCACTGGCAACGCTGTATACTGGTGCCTTTACCAATAGAGAGTCGAATCAGCAAGTGGATTATACCGACTACCTTTTCGTCGGCGGATACTTGCCTTACTACATTTGTACTACCGACGTTTACGGCGGCGGCGCCGCGCCAACGGGTGGCACCTGCCAAGCGCCCAACATGCTTGTAAACAGCCTTGTCGACACGGAAGTGCAGACTCACGAGCTGCGCTTCTCCACCAATCAGGATGCCGGGGTGCGCGCCACATTTGGCGGTTTCTATAGCGACCTAAAATTGCGCGAATTTGCAAACTTCTACTACTTCGGTTCGGAACTGCTGGGCGATGAAAGCTTTGGCCCCAATTTCTCTGCCGAGGGCGCCTCGGTTATTGACACTGGGGTATGGCCAGAAGGCGTGATTTTTCGAAATGATATTTTGCGCACCGACGAACAACTGGGCGTTTTCGGTGAGCTCACCGTTGATCTGGGCGAAAACTTTTCTGCCGTATTCGGCGCGCGCTGGTACGATGTGGAGGTGGACCTTAAAGGCAGTGCTGCAGGCTCTTTTGGCAACAAAGGGGCGAGCACGGACAACAATGCCGGCAACAACTTGGACCAAATCTTTAGCGGCGAAAACGATACCTCCCAAACAGACGGCGTGATAGGAAAAGTGAGTCTTTCCTGGACGCCAACCGGCGACCAACTTTACTACGTAACCTGGTCCGAAGGCTTCCGCCCAGGGTTTCTTAATCGCCCTGCGGGCTCGGGCAACGACACTTACACGGTGCCCTTTTCTTTCGACACCGATAACGTCACTAATTACGAATTGGGTTGGAAGCTTGATTTGCTAGATGGCAACTTGCGCTTTAACGGCGACCTGTTCTTTATTGAAGTTGAAAACATGCAAATTGGCATATTCGATGCCACAATTACCAACTTGTTTTTTGCCGATAACGCGGCAGATGCCGAGATTATGGGTATTGAAGGCGACGTTATCTGGCTACCCGGAATCGATGGGCTGACCTTAAGCGGCGGCTTCTCCATACTCGATACCGAAATTACCGATAGCTTTGTTACCAATTTTGTTCAAGAAGGTGACGAACTGGCCTTCGCCCCCGAACTGCAAGCCAATCTACAGGCGCGTTATGAATGGGATCTCAGCAGCGGGCAAACTGCCCATGTTATGCCCCATCTTAGCTACTCGGACGAGTCGTTCACCGATATCGTTGTATCCAACCGCACCACATTAGATAGCTGGCTATTAGCGGGCGTGACAGCGGGTTTAACCACCCCCGATGAATGGTCGGCTGAAGTGTTCGTCGACAATATCCTAGATGAGCGTGCCGAAATTTCCGGAAATGCGACCTTCGCTCGTGACCGCATTACGGTTGCGCGGCCACGCACCATGGGCGTTCGCGTTTCCTTTGGATTCTAAGGCCTACGGCCGTCGGCCGTTAATGCAAGGCCCCGCAACCTGGTGTAGCGGGGCCTTTTTTATGGCCAATATATGCCTAAATACCGTGGTTGAACTGACGGTGGACCCCGGATGCACGGAAATCGACGAGTTTTTTCATTGTCGTGGCGTCACCCGTCGGGTGGCGACGTCGGTTCAATATTGACTGCGCCCGAAAAAGAAAAAGTGTAGCATGCTCTCTGATTTTGGGCTCTTAAATGCCCTTGCTACCCTAACGGTTTATTTAGGATACTCACTTAATTAAAGTAAAGGCCAAGAGCAAAATAATGGCAGAGTTGGACATAAAAGGCATTCAACAACTTATTGCAAACGGGCAGCTTGAACCGGCGGTTGCGCAGCTAGACCAAGCGCTCAAAAACGACTCTAACAACAGCGATGCGCATTATATGGCGGCTGTTTGTCACAGATACAGCAAGCGCTATGAGCGGGCCCAAAAACACCTGGATGCGATTAAATATATTGCCGGAGATACCGGCCGCATTTATCAGGAGCAAGGCCATCTCTACAAGGCACAAGGTAATGTGTTAAGTGCTCTTGGGGCGTTTCAGGCCGCAACCCAATTTAACCCGGCCCTTATTGCCAGTTGGAAATCACAGGCGGAATTATTGCAGCTGCTGGACAAGCCCGACGAATTTCGACAAGTGCTGGGTCAAATTCAGCGTTTTCAGGCTTTGCCCAAGGTTCTGGTAGCCGTCACCGACCTTACTGCGCAGGGTAAGCTGTTTAAAGCGGAAGCCCTGTGTAAATCTTTTTTACAGAAACAGCCCCAGCATACCGAGGGGCTGCGATTGCTTGCCGATATTGCAACCCGATTGGGCGCTATGCAGGAAGCGGAATTTATTCTTGAAAGCGCCTGCGAATTTGACAACAGCAATGCGCAAGTAAAAATAGATTACATACAGTTGCTGCGTAAAAGGCAAAAATACCAAGCCTCAACTTTGGCCGCAAAAAAACTATTGCATACCAACCCCACAAACCCACAGTTTTTATCACTTTACGCCATTGCCAACATGCAGGTGGGCGAATACGCCGCGGCCATTGGCTATTTTGACAAGGTACTTGAACAACTCCCCAACGATGCAATCACCCATACCTCGAAAGGCCACGCATTAAAGACCTGGGGCAAGAATCCAGAGGCCATTGCCAGTTATCGAGCAGCCATCAACTCAAACCCACATTACTGTGAATCGTATTATTCGCTGTCAAATTTAAAAACCTACCGTTTTGCTGCCGGCGAATTACAGGCAATGCTCGACGTGAGTCAGTCACCTCTGCTCACGCCGGCGAATAGAGTGTATTTATATTTTTCTCTGGGTAAAGCCTACGAAGATAGCAAAGACTGGGATCAGTCGTTTTCCTATTATAAACAAGGCAATCAAATTAAAAAGCAGCAAAGTACTTACGATTCCGCCAGTATGAGCGACGAATTACTGTCACAGCGGGAGTTTTTTAACACACAGCAGCTAGCGCAGCTGAGTCACAACGGCTACCCAGACCCAGCCCCCATTTTTATTGTCGGCTTGCCTCGTGCAGGTTCCACCTTGCTCGAGCAAATCCTGTCCTCGCATAGCCAGGTGGACGGCACGCTCGAACTGCCAAATATGTTGTCCATTGCGCAAAAACTGCGAAGACAAGCCAAACAGTCGAGTAACAGCTACCCAGAAAACATCGCCGCACTCACCGCGGAAGAAATATTCGCACTGGGCAAACAGTATATTGATGAAACTCGCATTCATCGTCAGGCCGCGCCGTACTTTATAGACAAAATGCCAAACAATTTTCGCCATATCGGCTTAATTAAATCCCTGCTTCCCAATGCAAAAATCATTGATGCGAGGCGTCACCCCATGGCATGCTGTTTTAGCGGCTTTAAACAGTTATTCGCCGAGGGGCAGGAGTTTTCATACTCGCTAGACGACATCGCCCAATATTATCTTGACTATGTCGAACTGATGCAGCACTGGCAGCAAGTGCTGCCAGGCGAGGTGCTACAAGTGAACTATGAGGATGTTACCAGCGATATCGAAACTCAGGTGAAACGCATGCTGGAGTTCTGCGGTTTGGCCTTCGAAAGCAACTGTATCAACTTCCATAAAACTCAGCGTGCGGTGCGCACCGCCAGCTCGGAACAGGTGCGCCAACCACTGTATAAAAGTGGCGTCGACCATTGGGAGAATTATTCCGAACACCTGAAAAATTTGCGCGACAAGCTCTCTGCAGTTTTGTAGGCTAACGACTTTTTTTAGCGGGCGCGAAACCGAGCAATAGGCAATAGGCAATAGGCCTTAAACCCTAAGCTCGCATTTTAATTGCGTGTATGAAACATTGAGTTAAACCGAAAAAAATTGCGAGCCGCGCTCAATTGTCCAGAAGGCGCCCACCGCTCCGATGCTATAACAGCACAGGCGCAGGCTTTGCCGGGTAATCGGTTTTTTGTGCCAACTCATTGCTTTACAAACCCTAAACAAAAAGTAAATAAACAAAATAATACCGAGTTGGCCGAGCTCTACACCCATATTAAATGCCAGCAAGCTTGCGGGAATGCTTGCTTCTGGCAAGCCAAGGTCTCTGAGTGCACCGGCAAAACCCAATCCATGCACTAAGCCAAAAATTAGGGCCATTAGCCAGGGGGCTCGCTTCGACAAGCTGAGATCTGTTTCCATAGCCTCTTTAGCTACCAATGTAATCGATAAAGCAATAACCATCTCTACCACTGGAGAGGGAATGCTTATGAGGCTAAATATACTCATGGCGAGGGTGACACTGTGAGCGAGAGTGAATAACGATACGGTTAACACTAGGCGCTTGCTAAAGCCCACTAATAGTATGAGCCCGAGCACAAATAGCAAGTGATCATACCCATATACAATATGTTCAAGGCCTATATATGTGTAGTTGGCGAAATTCCGTGTCCAATGATGACGTTTAGAAAACGGGCTTGTTTCAAGGCTGTCGCCACTATTTTTCGCCATATTGTTAATACGATATACCGGATGTTTACCGGTAATCACTTGGTTTGAAGCGCTTGTGTTTGGCTGTTGAATGCGAATTAAAACTTCAGCGTGAGGGGGCAATTGGCTTACTCGAATCTCGCCGTACAGGCCGCGATCGCCGCAATCGAGCGTGTCTAACACCCGTTTACAATGTTGTGGAAATTTAATCTTATTCAGTGTCACACTGTGCTCGAGATCTTTTGCGGCATTCCACTTAATTTTATAAGCGCCAGCGTCGCGATGCTCTAAAAAAAGCAATGACATACCCAGCGCGTGGCAAAAACCATTATTGGATATAAAACTAAGCACCAGCACCCAGTAGCTTAGGTTTTTAAGCGTCATCCGAGCCCCTGATTATTTGAAAATCTTGTTTTAATTTACTAATCAGCTCGGCCAGTTCGCGCTGCTGCTGTTGCTTGTACCAATCGGCATAAACCTGCTGCTGAATATCCGCGAGCTGGGGCAGGCTAGCCCGGTGATGCTGGGTAATTTTTATTATATGCCAGTATTTATTCGACTCTAACATCGCCCAAACCTGCGGTTCTAACTCTTTGATATGTTTGGCAAAACCTTTGCCAAACGAGATTTGCAAATTTACTTCATTGCGCAAATTAAATTGTTGGTACCTATGCCCCAAGCTTTCTGGACGCTTGCCATGTTGAATATCAGCGAGGGCCGCGCTTGCTATTTGTTGCGCATTTTCAGCCGTTTTATTTACAAGCACATGCTCAAAGCTGTATTTTGACGCGGAAAGGTAGTTGTGTTGTTTAGTTTGGTACCACTGTTGTAACTCTTGTTCAGAAGGCGCGGCGATATCAATCAGAGATTTATACAGCTGTTCAGTTTTTTGAATAACCCGTTCTCTAATTGCAATGTCGCTTTTATCTAAGCCGAATTCAAGGCCTTTGCGGTACAGCAGCTCTGAGTGCAGCCAGCGGTCAACCAGTGTCGATAGTACAAGCCTATCCGGTACCTTGCCGTACTGAGCAATATAGTCGCGTTTTATTTCGTTTATCAGCTGATCGTTGACTACGATTATCTGATTGTGTGGCTGTGGATTTGCCGGTATAAAGCGGCTGAATAAATAGATTAGGCCGCCTATTATAAAAAAATGAATAAGCGGATCCTTCCATAGAGGCTTTATTTTTTTCATGGCAAGAAACTGACCCGTTTAGTGGATATTTACCCTAAGGTTGCATACCTTTTTAGCCTATACCCGTAACGATTGAAATTTAGGCCTCATGAGCACGCCCCTTTTTTGCCCTTGGCGGTGTTGCTCCGCCTTAAATAGACCGGCTATTCTTCGTTGTCTCGGCAATTGCTCCTGCATCGCCCTAATACCTCACATCCCTGTGCATATCGGCAACTGCTGCGCGCGATTTAATTGATTGTGGGGCTTTTTATTGAAGGTTTTATTTCAGCGCGGTAATTTCTCTATTATAAGCACTTTTGCTAACAGCTCTTCGATCAACTCTTCTAAAAGATCTGGCGGAAAAATTAACTCATTAGCGCATGGCATTACAAATATAGCGATCGTACTCTTTAAACCTAAATTAATCAGTTGGATCTACTGCGGACGCCCAATGAACTGAAATTAAAGCGTTTTTTCAATTTTGCGGCGGCACCCGTAGAGTGACTACGAATTTGCCGCAAAAGTTAAAAAATTCACTCTAATTTCAGCCCCTT
>JAHQVY010000328.1 GCA_019634095.1 Cellvibrionaceae bacterium | reverse complement strand
GTTTCCGATGTCGTCGCCGCATAAAACCATAATGTGATGCAGCGGAAATGTTGCGAGTTCAACAATTTGTTTGAGCTCATTCAAAAAGCGCTTCAGCTCGTCTTGTAGCGTATCACTGTATATTACCCGAGGTTTGCTACCTCGCTGCATGTTAACTAGTTGGGGCTTGATAAAATCTTCATTGTCGGTATCGAGCTCTTCTAATAGCGCATTGGCGGCTCGCAAAATTTCGTAAGTAGTGCGATAGGAATAGTTTAGCATTTGAGTTCTGCCGCGCACATTTAGACCAATACTCTTCCAACTCATGCGCGTCTTCAAAAAACCTTGGTTTGGATCGGCGCACATAAATAACTGGCCATCGGTTCGTAGAGATTTTAGTGCTAATTGTAACCATGAGGGGTAAAAAAACTGCGCTTCATCCAATAGTATATGGTCGAAGTTGTCGAGCTTGGAGTCGTTTGGATCCATAAAACACAGTTCGCGAATATATAGACTCGGCAGGTAGCCGTCTCGATCCGCCATTAATTTCATGGCTTGCTCATAAAGTTTCCAAACCGCTTGTCTCTGAGTTTTCTTGAGCGAAAAACCGCGCCCTTGTCGCTCTATACTCAAATAATGTTGGCTATTTTCAATAAGATGTTCGTTAATATATTCAATTTCTGACCACAATTTGGCGTCGCTAAGGTTAAGTTTATTGCGCAGCGAGTTGTGATTGCCGAGTATTTGTTGCTTGAACGGCAGTAAGGTTTTTTCGCCGAACAGCGGTTTTACTCGGGCGGACACGCGATTTTTTTGGGATAATGCAAACGCATGGAAGGTTTTAATTGTGAGATTGGCGGGGATGCCACCCAGATGATGGCGAAACTTGTACTCGATGTCTCGCGTAATCGGTTTGTTGTGAATTAATAACAATACCTTGCGCTTCGGGAAATGTTTGCAGTATAAAATAGCGCGGTTGATAAGGATTAGGGTCTTGCCACAACCTGCTACGCCGTTTATCAAACGCACAGAATGAAGCTGCGTTTCCTGATGTTTGTTGGTGGAGTCTTCGCCAATAATATCTAGTTTAGTGGCCTTTTCCTGGTCATAATCGAGGAAGAATTCTTGAAGTTGCGCGCCATTGTTGCGCTCAATCGTGTCGCGCCGGGTACTGAATTCAGCGTTAATATTGGTTTCGGGAAAAATATGCTTTTTTAGCCATTTATGAGTGTTATCCGTAAGCCCATGACAGTGATGTTGAATTAGAGCGGCGCCACGTGCTAAAAAATCGTCGAACTCCACCACGAGAAGATGGGGCAAAGTCTTATCCTGCACGTCCAACACCAAGTCTGCGGGTTCAGAAATCGCAAGATAGCGTAGGAAGGTATTGTGAGCTCGTTTTAATACCAACGACAAGCTGCGATATTTATTCAAGTGATGTGAACTGTGTTCGCTGCTATGCAGCCCCAACAGCAACCAGTGTCGATTTGGCCCTTCAATTAGCAGATCGGCCACTTGAATATTCGGTTGAGCGGGTGTTCTTACGATATAGTCATCACCCAGCTGCGCAAACACCTTTTTAAATTTGCGTCTCACCGCGTGATCTAAATTGCCTAGAGAGTCTATCAGCGCTGCCATTTTAGTTCTCCCCAAGAGTGTAGCAGTATGCGGCTTGCACCAGAGACCTATAATCCGCCAGGCTGTTAGATAAAACGCGGTTGTTGCCACCGAGACAGAAGTCATCGGCCAGTTTTGGGCCAATGAGAATTAATTTGGTTTTTGGTCGGGTTATGGCAACGTTTAGTCTTTCACTTTGAAATAGAAAAGCTGCCACCGCTATAAGAAATTGTGGGTCTGTGGTGCACAGAGAAACAATCACTATTTCACGTTCTTGCCCTTGCATGCGTTCTACTGTATCGACCACCGCCGCTTTCGCGGTGAGTGTGCCAAACCTCTTTGCCATCATTTTACGCATGATCTTGGAGTGACTTCTATAGGGTGAAATTAAACCAACATCGCTCAGCTCGAGCCCGGCATCTACAGCGTTAGCCAGTAAATCTACAACAAGCTCGGCTTCAGCCGTGTTCGATGTCTTGGCATTGGTCCCTGGGCTTTCGATAAATACAAAAGCATGTTTATCGGAAAATACCTCTAGGTATTTGGCGGGTTGTTTCGGTAGCGAGAACTTTCGCATTGCATTGCGGCCTGCCGAGATTAATTGACCATCATAATACTGTTTTCCAGGCCACCTTGATAACTCCCGATTCATGCGATAGGTTTGGTTTAAAAGAGTGGCAGATTGTTGATTAGTGGCCATTAATTTGGCGAAAGCAGAAAATGCCTTGTTGTGTAGAACCGATTTAGAAAGCACCACCGGTGGCAATTGTTTATGATCGCCGACAAAAACATAGCGCCTGGCTTTGCGCATTGCCATCACCGCAAGTGGCACGGTTATTTGGCTGGCCTCGTCAAAAATTGCCGTGTCGAATTCAAAATTTTCTAAACGTGAAGAGCAAGTAGCGAAGGGAGTAGCGCCAATAGCGTAGCCGGAATCGGGCCGGTTTTGCCAGTCATCAGCGTGACTAAAATGTTTTACGCCGCTATTTAAGCCTTTATTGCACGCCGCGGCACCCACTTTTGCCACTGTTACGCCTTGTTCGGCAATTTTGTTTAACGCGTTATTAATGGCCATATGGGTATGGGAGGTTACCAGTACCCGCTGCCCCTCGGTAATTAAACGTTGCACAATCATACTGATTACCTGGGTTTTCCCGGTGCCGGGCGGCCCCTGAATACAGGCTAAATACTTCGCGGCAACCCCTTTTGCCACCGCATCAATTTGACGGTCGTTCAAGCCGTGCGCTTCGGCAAAATCTGCGGCTTCGTCGTAGTTATCGCAATAAATAAAATCCGTATCCAGGTTCCCAGCCAGCAATGGCAGAACAATGGATTGCCCCACTTTAGTGCTTGCTAGATCATTGAGGGCTTTCTGGTAAAAAGGCTTTAAATCCATAGAGTCTGGGTCGGCATAAATATCCCCGTCATCCCAGTCTAGGTTGCTTAGATCGTGGTTAAATGTCCGAACCAGCCATTCACCGTTATTTTCAGCTTCGATAACGGCCTGGCGAACCTGAGTAGTTTGTTTCGGGTTTCCCTGGTGCAAACAAATCATATCGCCCTCACGAAACCGCGAATCTCCCTTTTCGACATTGAGAATAAGGTGATTCTTGGTCTCGCTACGCAGTTGGGAGATCAATTGGGTTTCTCCGGATTGAAGCTTGGCGGCAAGCGGCTTTTCCCAAACGCTAAATAGCTTTGCTTGGTTGGCGAGGTGTTCCTGCTCAACAAATTCTCGCAAGTCTTCAAGAATTGCCTTTGCGTTCATTGTGTAGTCGTTGCTCGGTTCTAAGCCTGCCGAACGGGCCGTTAATGTATAATCGCTATTATTTTGCTGCCAAGCTTATATTATTTTGAATGACGCTGCTAAATCCAGGTGCTAAGCCGTGTTTTTGGTTGCAAGAGGCTATAGCTATTGGTTTTAGCTTAAAAAGTAACCAGCATGCAGTGAAGTTTGGTGATCACAGGGAAAGTGAGCGGTGTCGTTTCAGTAAAATCTCCCTTAAATGGGTACGCAAATCATAAGGAAAAACCAAGCCCGCTCAAGTGACCAAACGATTGTTTCCGACTTTACTAGGGCTGGCTTATGTTAGCTTAGCCCTAAAAATTTCGGTGCAAGGCCAAGGGGTGTGTGTGATTTTTAACCAGGTGGTTGTCACTGAGATTTTAAACCGGGGCTTAATTTGAGCTCCGCACTACAAAGACCTTACTGTTTGCGTTTCACAAATATCTCACACCTTCGCTGCGAAGATGAATTCCTTTCTTAAAGCAGGGGTTTACTGTGTTGCGCACTGTATTTTTATGGTTACTGGCCTTAAATGCGTTGGCCCAACCAGGGTCTGTTGGCGTGAGAAAACCCACGTGTCACGCGTGCTGATAGTGTTAAGTCGCTATGACAAAGAGCAGGGGCAAGCCCGCCCCGGTTTTGAGTTTGATGAGTTCTCCAAGGCCTATACCCGCAGCGAATGGAATTTAGACCTTATTAGTACGCCTCCTTCTGCTTTTAGCGGTGTTGCTCCGCCTTAAATAGAATGGCTATTCTAGGTTTCTCGGCAACTGCTCCTCGGTAATTGCTCCTGCATTACCCTAATAAGCGACTTCCTTGTAGCGATGCGTTGCCCTAATACCTCACATCCCTGTGAGTACCGCTTTGCCAAGAACAAAAAGTGGCGCACTCCTAACACCTAAATCTCAAACGCTTTGGGTATATTCGGTGTTTAAATGCCACAGCTTAGGGACGTTATTGCGTGCGCGCCCCTAATTTAAAGTAAAAATAATTGTTGGAAACTAAGCCGATGTTAACTTTGAGTATCCTACTCATCGAAGATCACAGCGATATTGCAAAAAATATTGCCCACTATATGTCTGAGCGGGGTCATAGCATGGACTTTGCGAATAATGGACAACAGGGCTTGGCGCTGGCTTTAGCGAATTATTATGACCTGGTTATTTTGGATATTATGCTACCGAAACTCGATGGCTGGCAGGTGTGTAAGCTTATTCGCGAGAAAGCGGAGCGACAACTCCCAATACTGATGTTAACCGCGAGAGATACCCTCGACGATAAAGTTCAAGGTTTTCAGTTTGGGGCGGATGACTATTTAACTAAGCCGTTTTCTTTGATTGAACTTGAAATGCGCTGCTTAGCCTTGGGGCGAAGAAGAGCTTTTAGCACCGAAAAAGTTGTCACCCTGGGGGCCTTAACTATCGACCGCAATGCCAAGCGGGTTAAGCGAGATGGCCAACTGATCCAGTTGCCGAAAATCCCCTACACTATTTTGCAAGTAATTGTAGAGTCTTATCCCCGTGTTGTTTCGCGAAGTGAACTCTACCAGAGAATTTGGGGAGACGAGCTAACCGAGTCTGATGCCTTGCGCTCTCATATTTATCAACTGCGCCAAGCCCTGGATAAACCCTTTGATTTTGCCATGCTAAAAACCGTCCACGGTGTGGGTTTTACCTTGGAGCTTGAAGATGAAAACTGAAAAACGCAGCAGTATTAAACGCCAAATTGTTGTGAGCTTCTGCCTGTTTGCTTTTGTTACCTCTGCGCTGTTTAGTGTTTACAACTTTGTGTTTGCCTATACCGTTGAAGACGCCTTCTTTGAGCGAGTGATACGCGATGAGGCGCGCTATCTTGTGGAGGCCCGTGAGAGGAGCGGCGACTTAGCTGCGCCTCGACAGGCATTTATGAAAGTATACCGGCAGCAGGCGGAGCTGCCAGAAGTTGTGCGGCGCCGTTTGGCGATGTCACCAGAAAAGCGGGAATTTACCGGAGAAGGTCAGAAACACTACCATCTTTATATAGCTGAGGACCCCAAGTTTTATTTGCTCGCAGAGGTGAGCGACTTGTTGGTTGTCAGGTCTCGGCGGCCGAGTATTTTACTTATTTTATCGGTGTCTACCTTGTTGATGCTGGCTTTTTCCGGCGGCGTCGCCTGTTGGCTGGCCGCGAGAGCCACTCGCCCAATTACAGAGCTCGCGAAGTTAGTCGAGCACGCCGCGCCGGAAGTCTTGCCTTTGGAATTTGCCAGCGCATTTCCCAACAACGAAATTGGCGTTCTGGCGAAATCCCTGGAAGCCGCGATGAGGCGAGTGAATAGCCTTGTTGAGAGGGAGCGCCACTTTACCCGAGATGTCAGTCATGAGCTGCGCACGCCAATTGCAGTCATTAAGGGGGCGGCAGAATTACTGCAAGCGGACGCGAGCAAGCCAAGTGATGTCAGCAGGCTAGTACAGCGCATTGCCAGCGCGTCTTTTGGAATTGAGCAAGTTGTGGTCACTTTATTGGCTCTGGCTCGCGAGGCAAAACCGGAGCCGGGCAGCACAGCTGTGCGGGTGTTGCCATTAGTTGAGCGCTCGGTAATTCAGTTTGCCCATTTGCTCGACGGGAAAAATGTTCAAGTTCAAGTGCCGCTGGTGGCGGATTATTGCTTTCTGGCAGATAAAAATGTACTGCAAATTATTATAGATAACTTAATAAGCAACGCTTTTCAGCATATTCAAGCGGGCGAGGTGAGCGTGTATGCTAAAGGGGATGTGTTGATAATCTCTGATACTGGGCAGGGTATCGAGAAAAATATTCAAGCGGCGGTGTGTGAGCCCATGGTGAAAGGCGAGGGCAGTGCAGGTTTTGGTTTGGGCTTATCTCTGGTGAAACGCCTGTGTGAGGAATACGGCTTCAAATTTTCGATCTTTAGCGACAATCGCGGCACCCGCGCGAGCATAGAAAAAGCATAATAAAAAAAGCTCCACTTGCGACGGCCTTTTTTAGAGGTTTGCCCGCAAATAAACTGCCACCGCTTGTGAAAAAGGCCGTAAAAGTTTACGAAGCACATTACAAAGCATGCTAAAATCGAATTCTTAAATCCCAGCATGATTTTTTTTCAAACAACAAAGATTTTTTATTTAAGTGGGTTATGTATTCATCCGGAATTGCCAGGTTAAAGCTTAACTGATTTAGCGAATTTAGATCATGGACACACGCCAGACGCAAAGATTGGAAATTAGGCATTTAAACGAAAGTGATGCCGGGTTTATTTTTAGGCTGCTGAACGATGAATCGTTCATTAGTAATATTGGCGACAAGAAAATAAGAAATAACGACGACGCCTTGCAGTATCTGCGGCAAGGGCCCATTGCCAGCTATAAAAAACACGCATACGGTTTAAATCTAGTAACCCTAAAAAACCAGGGTATACCCATTGGCACCTGTGGCTTGATATGCAGAGACGAACTGGGTTACCCGGATTTAGGCTATGCGCTGCTGCCAGCATACTGCGCAAAAGGCTACGCCCATGAAGCCTGCGTTGCTGTACTTGAAGATGCCTACAACATACACCACTTAAGATGTATTGTTGCGATAACACACCCAAGCAATACCAGCTCCCAGCGCTTGTTGAAAAAACTCGGCTTCTCGCAAAACGGCACGACACAGCTCTACGGCTGCGAAAACAATCTCTACGAATACCGCTTCGGCCTCTAAATTCGCAGTACTGTTTTCAACCTTCCTAAACAAGACACCCACTTACTTGACTAGTTTCACGAGCTGAATTATCCTTCCTAAATGGCTATCAAGAGAGAAGTGCAGGTTTGCTTAGAAACCACCCCGTTTTATCACTGCTATGTGCGCTGCGTGCGCCGTGCTTATCTGTGTGGTCAAGATTCAGT
>JAHQVY010000327.1 GCA_019634095.1 Cellvibrionaceae bacterium | reverse complement strand
CTTACGATGAAGGCGAATAAGCCGCGCAGAGTTGGCGGTGCCCGGCAATTTTTGAGAGGTTGCAGTGTCCGATAAAACGCCCTCGAGTGACGGCATACGCTATGTCAACTTGTATGAGTCCCAGGACAAAATCTACACCCGTAAAATCAGTGGCTTTTTTCAAAATATTCGCCGCTATACCGGCTTGCCGCTTATCGCCGGTTTTTTATTGCTACCCTGGTTGGCGATTGATGGTCGCCCAGCGGTACTGTTTGATTTGCCCGCGCGTCAGTTCCATATTTTGTGGATTACCTTTTGGCCGCAAGATTTTATGCTGCTTGCCTGGCTTTTAATTATTTCGGCTTTTTCGCTGTTTACGGTGACCACGTTGCTGGGGCGGGTTTACTGCGGTTTTACTTGCCCGCAAACGGTGTGGACTTTAATGTTTATATCGATAGAGCATTTTTTTCAGGGAGACAGAAACAAGCAAATAAGGCTGGCCAAGCAAGCCTGGGGCTTCGACAAGTTGTGGCGCAAGTCGGCAACGCACAGCGTATGGTTGTTAATTGCTTTTATTACCGGTGTGACCTTTATTGGCTATTTTGTGCCGATACGAGAATTGTTGTCGGGTTTGCTTCCCTACCGCGATGGGGCCACTGGCATGCTGCGTATCGATGCCCACCCAGTGGCGGCGTTTTGGACGTTTTTCTTTATGGCGGCCACTTATGTCAACGCGGGTTGGATGCGCGAACAAGTGTGCAAATATATGTGTCCATACGCCCGCTTTCAGTCGGTTATGTACGACAGCGACACCCTCGCGGTTTACTACGACGCAAAGCGTGGAGAGCCGCGTGGCACACGAAAAGCGCACAGCGATTTCCGCAAGCAGGGCTTAGGCGAATGCATTGACTGTTCTTGGTGTGTGCAAGTGTGCCCGGTGGATATTGATATTCGCGATGGCATGCAGTACGAGTGTATTAACTGTGGCTTATGTGCAGATGCTTGCAACGCGGTGATGGATAGAATGCAGTATCCGCGTGGGTTAGTTTGCTTTACCTCGGAGAACCAGCTAAAAACCGGTAAAATACGATTTATTCGTCCGCGTTTATTCGGCTATTCCGCTGCGGTTTTTATTATGTTCAGTGTTTTTAGCTTCACTATCGCCAATCGCTCTCCGCTTAGTGTAGACGTGGTGCGCGATCGGGGCGCGCGTCTTTACCGTCTAAGCGGCGGTACCGTGCAAAATGTTTATACGTTAAAAATTAACAATATGGACAGCGAAGATCATGTTTACAACATAGCGTTGCAGGGTGATTTGCCCTACCAGCTGAAAAGTTATCGCCCGAGTTTGGTTGAAGCGGGGGAGGTGTTTGCGGTACCGTTGCGAGTCTTCGTTAACAAAGCCGAAGTCAGCAGTGAAAAATCCGAAATTGTGTTTGTTGTTACCACACAAGATCAGCCCGAATTATCTGCCAGTGAACAAAATGTTTTTATTGGCCCCGCACGGTAGCCTGCGATGATTGCTGAAAATAAAACCACGGCTTGGTACCGAGAACCCCTTGTATGGATGTTAGTTAGCCCGCTGTTGCTGGTGATTGTGGTGTGCAGTATTTTGCTGGGCTTTGCGCTGAGTTCGCCCGATGACCGTGTTGCCGATGACTACTACAAGCATGGCAAACTTATAAACAAACATTTTGCTGCTGAACAGTTGGCGAAAAGCATGGGTTTAGCGGCGGAGATTACGCTGGATTTTGCCAGCGGTGAGGTGTTTCTGAGCCTGTTTGGCGAGCCGGTGATCGGCGACAGCTTGCTCTTGTCATTTTCGCACCCGGCCCAGGCGCGGCGGGATTTTAGCCTCGATTTAGTCAAGCTCCACAGCAATCGTTATCGCGGCGAATTACCGAATCCCTTTGCTGGGCGCTGGTATTTGAGTTTGGCGCCGCAAGCGCCCGCAGATGATCGCCGCTGGCGACTGAAAGGCGAGGTGGAACTGGAAGCCGCGGAGTCCTTTCGACTAGAGTAGCATGTCTGATTGTTATCACTGTGGCCTGCCGGCGCAAAACGATTTTTCCAGTGTAATGGCCGGTGAACGGCGCCTATTCTGCTGTTTCGGTTGTCGCGCTGCGGCGGAGGCGATTCACTGCGGTGGCTTGCAAAATTATTATGCCTACCGCGACAAGCCCGCTGCAAAACCAGAGCCGGCAGCGTCGGATTTCGCCATTTATGATTTACCCGATGTGCAGCGGGAATTTGTGATTCAAGAGGCGGAGCTGTGTACGGCAAAATTGGCGGTGGGCGGAATTTCCTGCGCTGCTTGCGCTTGGTTGATTGAAAATCACTTAAGCGGCATTGACGGTGTGTGCCAGGTGCGAGTGAATGCCACCACCCGCCAAGTGGTGGTGGCCTGGCGCAAGCAACAGCTTAAGTTAAGCGAAATATTTAATCAGCTCTCTATCATTGGCTATCAGCCTTCTCCGGCACAGAACCAAGAGGCGCAGCGGCAGCGCCAAAAAGAATACAACCTCGCGCTGATGCGGTTGGCCGTGGCCGGCTTTGGCATGATGCAAGTGGCCATGGTGGCCGTGGCATTGTACGCGGGCACAGAGCAGGGAATCAGCGCTCAGTGGCAGGGCTTGTTGCGCTGGGTGAGTTTACTGATTGCCACGCCGATCATTATGTTCAGTGCCCAGCCATTTTTTAATTCCGCGCGGCGCAGCCTGCGACAAGGCCACCTCAATATGGATGTGCCGGTGTCGCTGGCGCTGCTGCTGGCCTATAGCGCCAGCTTTTGGGCAACGGTTACGAATACCGGCGAGGTGTATTTCGACTCGGTATCGATGTTCACCTTCTTCTTGCTTTTGGGACGGTTTCTCGAATTGCGAGCAAGGCACTCCTGCGCCTTTGAATCTGAAAACTTGCAGCAACTTTTGCCGCGCGTGGTAAAAATTCAGCGCGATGAGGAGACTCACGCTGTGCTCCCACTGGCAGCCTTGCAGGTGGCGCAGCAGGTGTGGGTGGATGCCGGTTCCGTGGTGCCGGCGGACGGCGTGTTGTCGAGTGAGCGGGCCGACTTGGACGAGTCGCTGATTACCGGGGAGTCCGAGTGGCAGGTGAAGCGAGCGGGTCACAGGGTTCTGGCAGGCAGCCTGGCGGGAGATACCGGTTTTGCGATGCGCGTGACCGCAGTGGGCGGGCAAACGCAGTTGGCGGCTATAGAAACCTTACTCACCAAGGCGGAGCTAGAAAAACCGCGTCAGGTGGCACTGGCGGATCAAGTGGCTGGCAAATTTGTTGCGGCTATACTGGCGCTGGCATTGGGTGTGGCCAGCTTTTGGTGGTATCGCGATCCACAGCAGTGTTTATGGGTGCTGCTCTCGGTATTGGTGGTGACTTGTCCCTGTGCGTTATCTCTCGCAACCCCGGCGGCGCTCACCGCAGGGGTTAACCGCAGTCGTCAGTTGGGGGTGATGATTCTCTCGTCACACGTACTGGAAAGTTTATCGAAAATTGACCGGGTGTTGATCGATAAAACCGGCACTCTCACCGAAGGCGCATTTTCTCTCAGGCAATGTTTGCCGGTTCGCTCAATTAACGGCGATCCGCTGGCCCTGGTTGCCGCACTGGAAAAACACTCGCGTCACCCCATTGCCACTGCCTTTGCAAATATTCGCCGTGAAAATAGCGCGCAGCCCTTGAGCCTTAGCCAGGTTAAAAGTTGCAGCGGTCTGGGTCTTGAAGGGAAGCTAGATGGCGTGCGGTATCGCTTCGGCAAGCCGAATTTTTGTCGTGCACTGCAGGCTGGCCCCGCGAATGCGGATTGCGGCGCCGGCGATTGGCAATATCCGGGGCCGGGCATGTGGCATTTGTTGGCGGATAGCGAGGGGCCCATCGCCTGGTTTGAAGTTTCCGATGAGCTGCGACCCAGTGCCGCCGAGGCTATGCAACAGCTGCAACAACAGGGAAAATCGCTGTTGTTGCTCAGCGGAGATCGGGAGCACAGCGTGCTGGCAGTTGCCAAGCGCTTAAATTTAAGCCACTGGCAGGCCGAAGCGACACCGGCGTCGAAGTTGACCCAGCTCACCGGGCATCAGCAACAGGGTGCGCGGGTGTTAATGATTGGTGATGGCATTAACGATCTGCCCGTGTTGGCAGCGGCCGATGTGTCGGTGGCGATGGGTTCGGCGACGCAGTTGGCGCAAACTCGCGCCGATGCGGTTTTGTTGACCGGCGACCTGCACGCAATTCCCAAGTTAATTACACTCGCGTTTCGCGTACAGCGCATTATTAAGCAAAATATCGCTTGGGCCTTGGTCTACAATATGCTGGCGCTACCTGCCGCTGCCGCTGGTTACATCCCGCCCTGGCTAGCGGCGATTGGCATGTCCTTGAGTTCACTGGCTGTGGTATGCAATGCGATGCGCGTGTAACGAGCCCTGGGTGACTATTCACTCGGTGTTTGTCTCTGCCGCATTGCCAAAAAAATAAGCAGACGGCTGGTCGGCGCTGACCGCGGCGCGCAAGGGTGTTTCGCCGTTACTCTGCGATACCGCTGCGATATTGCTCAGATTGATCTGAAGGTACTTTTTGTGGAGAGTTTATTTATTTTGATACCCGTCGCTCTGTTTTTTCTCACCTTGATCGTGTTGATCTTTTTTTGGGCGGTGAGATCGGGTCAGTTTGAAGATTTGGACACCGAAGCTCGCAGAATTTTATTTGAAGAAGACAGCCCGGCAGCAAAGCCTGCCGGGAAAAAAGAACAATCGGAGACGGAGACTAGAGAGCCGCACAACCTTGATTGAATTAGATACACTGGCGGCGGCCTTTGTTTTGGGCCTGATGGGATCTGGGCATTGCTTGGGTATGTGCGGTGGCATTGCGGGGGCGCTAGCCTTTGCTGTACCGCAGGCGAGCAGCGCTTATCGCGCAGTATTATTGCTCAGTTACAATTTGGGACGCGCTTTGAGTTACGGCTTTATGGGCCTGATAGCCGGTTATCTTGGCAGCAGGATAACGCTAGCTGAGGGTGGGCTGCCGGTATTGAGTGCCGTCTCTGGCGTATTGCTGATTGGCATGGGCTTTTACCTTGGACGCTGGTGGATGATTTTGCGCCACCTAGAAAAAGTCGGCTCCCGCCTGTGGCGGCGGCTTCAGCCGCTGGGCCAAAAATTGTTTCCTGTTACCGCCTGGTATAAAGCGATATTCTTGGGCATGGTTTGGGGGTGGTTGCCTTGCGGCCTGGTGTATTCCGCACTGGCCTATTCCACCACTCAGAGCAGCGCGCTGTCTGGGGCCGCAGTGATGCTGAGTTTTGCACTGGGCACAGCGCCCGCAGTTGCCGGCGGCGGTTTTGCTGCAAATACCTTAAAGCGCGCGCTTAACCACCGAGTGTTCCGCAGCCTCACCGGGGCATGGCTCATTGCCTACGGAATCTGGCTGCTCGTATCGCTATTTATAGCGGGTCCTCACCACCACCATCATCATTAAAAACAACCATTTGCGGAGTTGCTTGCATGAGAATTTTACACACCATGATTCGCGTTGGCGATTTGGATAAATCCATCGCCTTTTACACTGAGGTTCTGGGTATGAAGCTGTTGCGAAAACAGGATTATCCCCAAGGCCGATTTACTCTGGCCTTTGTCGGATACGGTGAGGAGGCGGAACACGCGGTGTTGGAGTTGACGCACAATTGGGATACAGCGAGTTACGAGTTGGGCAATGGTTACGGCCACGTTGCGATTAACGTTGCCGATGTATACGCAGCCTGTGACAAAATAAAAAGCGCTGGGGGTAAAGTAACGCGTGAAGCCGGCCCCATGAAACACAGCGATACTATACTGGCCTTTGTGGAAGACCCCGACGGTTACAAGATTGAATTACTGAGTGGCCGCTAGCTGCATTAACTTATTGAACCTAAATTAGTCAGTTGGATCGTAGCGAGGGTGTTCACGGGGCTGAAATTAGAGTGAATTTTTTAACTTTTGCGGCAAATTCGTAGTCACTCTACGGGTGCAGCCGCAAAATTGAAAAAACGCTTTAATTTCAGTTCATTGGGCGTCCGCAGTAGATTCAACTGATTAATTTAGGTTGAAAGCAAGGGCGACTCATCGAAAGCGAAACTGACCCTTGTTGCAAACCGTTACCGGCAGGCAAAGTGTTGAGAATTTTATCGGGGTATACTCAAATTGGGCTTGAAACACGGGAATCTCGATGCTGAATCGGCATTAAGTACTGCGGCACCATTCCCGGAAATGGCGCCGCAGTAATGCGTACTTCGGTGGTTACCGAGTCATTACTACCTGTAAATTGCCGTGGATGATTACTGCCAAATTATGCTTTGCAGCGCCTCTAAATCCAGGAATACGAGTAAATTTCTCTCTTTCTTGATCAAATTTTTTTTTTGCAAATCGTTCAGTTCTCGCGTTACTGCTTCCCGGTGAGTGGCCAGCCTATTGGCCAGCTCTTGATGCTTGGGCGGGTTCTCTACAAAGGCAACCCCATCGACCAACCTGCCAGACTTTTCGTACAGCCGAATAAGCTCGGCGCGAATTCTACTGCGCACATTTAACGCGCTGTATTCAAACACCCGTGCACATAAAAAGCGATTCATGTAACTCATTCTTTTGAGCACACCCCAGGTGAACTCCGGCGTGGTTTCGATGAGTTGTATAAAGTCTGAGCGGCTTAACCAGAGAAGTTCAGTTTTCACTAAAGCGATAACGTCCGTGGTGCGCTGCTGTTCGTCGATGGCGGCTAATTCACCGAACATCTCACCTACTTCGAGATCCTGGTAGGCAACCTCGCTGCCAGAGGGAGTGAATTGGGTTGCTCGCACGGTGCCGCCAACAATGAAATAGACTTCATTGGTATGCTCTCCGCTGTGCACTATGAGTTGCTTTGCGGTAATTTCCTTATATTTAAATCTGGGGGCTATGCGCTCCAGCTGGCTAGCAGTGAAATCTTCTAGAGCTTTTATTTTGCGTAGATAACAAGTTTTTGAATTCATTGGTAGCAAGGGTTTAGTTTTCGATTTTATTAACATGACAAATTATTGCGATGGCATAAAAATTCAAGATACTGGGGTTAATAAATGTATTAATTGGCTATGTGGTATTTCGCACTGATCTTGCTTGTGTATCACTGCTAGAATTTGCAGCGTTTGGCGCCTGAAACCAGCAATTGCACCAGCAATTACACATGTTAACTAACATACGCGTTTTTGTATGGAAAGCTTGTATTCTCACCTTTAGCTTGGACAGCAGCAGCGCTTCCTTGTGAGGCCAACAATCTTACATGAAATACTCGGTATTTGTTTGACGATTGCTCTAAAAAATAAAGCTGCTCAATATTTTAATTTTTTGTGTCAGCGCTAATGCCAAACACTTTTATAATTATTTCTCGAAAAACTTGGTTTTACTTCATTAATAATAAGTTCTAATCTTTCTCTATTGGCTGAAGATTACTCGGAAATTGTGATGCAAACGCGACAATCTAATAGTTGGCGCGATTTATTGTTTTGCTGTTGGCAAGGTGTAGGTGCGTCGTTTCTGGGGCGGTGTTGTAGTGACGTATTGAGGCAGTGAGCCACACACAGTTGTGCACCCACAGAGGCTGGTTTCTCCTTAACACAGGGGACGTGTCGGGCTGGCAGTTTTTATAGCTGTGCGCAGAAATTTTTGCGTAACTGTAAGTACTGTACTTTTGCTATGAATTTTAGCGCAGCGAGCTTGTGCTCGCTGCGCTGCTGCCCTGCGGTTTTTCGGCGAGGCGCATAAAGTTTAGTCGCTGCCTTGTTGTAAAGAACGTGCGCGAAATAACTTCCCGTTTTGGTTTGATCTAAGCCCCGCTGCTGCTGTCGTAAAAAGGATCAAATGAACGGCTGTGATTGAGTGGCACTTAATTTAGCGGCAGCCCCAGGTAAGGCCGGCGATTGTCCAGGCCACTCAAGCCTTCCCAGGGCCCTGCGCAAGCGTTAAATGCCCCGGTTCCCATACTATGACGCAGGGTAAATTTGAATCGGCAAAATGCCTGGAAAAAAGCTTCTGCAAGCCTTGTATTTAAAGCCCTTCAGGCGTAATTAAGTGCCATTAGGACCATGCCTACCTTTTTATGCCTTAGCAGCGAGACTTATATCGGCGCCAAATTCTGGAAGTTATTTCGTGCAGGTCCCTAACGCCTCCAGCGTTGCCCATTTCTTCGCGATGTTTTTTGCTTTGGTGTTTTTTAACCTAAATTAATCAGTTGGATCTACTGCGGACGCCCAATGAACTGAAATTAAAGCGTTTTTTCAATTTTGCGGCTGCACCCGTAGAGTGACTGCGAATTTGCCGCAAAAGTTAAAAAATTCACCCTAATTTCAGCCCCTTGAACGCCCTCGCTACGATCCAACTGATTTATTTAGGATAAAGGCTGCTGTCATAGCATGCCTAGACGGTATTCAGTGTCTCCACTTTGCTGCGTTACCGGCATAATTCTTTGGCCCAACGGCAAGTAGG
>JAHQVY010000326.1 GCA_019634095.1 Cellvibrionaceae bacterium | reverse complement strand
GCCGCTCCGGTTTTTTTCGTGGTGGAATGACCGTTTGCTTGGCCCACTTCTCTTCCCAGGCGGCCATATCGCGTTCGAAGGCCGCTGGGTCAAAGGCTTGCCCACCGCGGCTCTCGGCTCTTAAAGCCTGAAAAAACCTTTGCCAGCGCGGGAGGTAAAAATCTTTGTACATGCCTTGCCAAGATTTCGACGCGTAGTCTTTTAAGCTCGAGCCACCCCAGGTGGTGATTTGTTTGCGCGCATTGTACAAGTAAATTTGCGCAGTTTTTGGGTTGTCGGCATAATTATGGGCACTACTTAACCAATTATTTAAATTCTGTGACTGATAACCCAGCAGCAAATTGAGTTTTTTCACAGTGGCTGTAATGCGTGCTTGCAAAGCGTCGCCCTGTTTCACTTTTCCCTCTTGGTAGGCGCTAATGGTTTGTTGCAATAGCGCATCTAGCTTGACGCTGGCATAGTGCCGCAGCCACTCAATTAAATCGTAGGTGAAAAGGTTAACCCCACTAAACTGCTGGCGCTGATTTAGCAAGTCCGTTATCGCCTCCGCCAATAAAGGCATATCACCGGGGTGACCGGCAAAGCTTTGAAAGCCGAGCTGGGGGCGCTTAAATAACAGGTAGGCGCCGGCGGAGCCATCTAACCAGCGGGACTGCCAATAGCGGGTGGAATACACCGCCTGTTCTAATTTGCCCCAAGTTTTTAACAGCGCCGCGCTGGTTTTTCCGTAACGCGCCCGGGTATAGCGTTGTAGCCACTGCTCGGTAGACTGCTGCTGATGCAAAGACCAGGGCACATCAAATAAATATTCGTACACCACCGAATTATTTTCAAGGCCCTCGGGAAATACACCGTAGCCCCTTAAATCGCCGCGCTGCTTTGCCGCCAGCGCATGGGAAAAGGCTTTATCGTAAAAACGGAAATCGCCGTATACGGGGTTACTGGCACCGTAGTTGTGAATAAAACCCAACACCCAAGGTTTGTTAAAAAAGGCGCTGGCGCCCTCCCATACCGCGTAGCGGTCGTTGCCAATATCGTGAATGCGCACTTTGTCGCTGGGAATATTTTTGAGAAAAGCGGCAATAGACGCACTGTCCCAAAACTCTTTATCGGCGCCGAACATCCAGCCCTGCATCACCCAGGTGGCGTCGGGTTTTACTTGAGTAATTGAATCGTAAATGGCTTTGCCATAGGCGGCCAACTCGCGGTGGCGATTGGTTTCATCCACCGGTGGCAGCATTTCGTTAAACGAGTCGGACAAGTAGTATTCGCTGTCGCCGTATACTTCGCTGTAAATTTCGATAAAGCGCTTGGCAATTTTTTTAAACAGTGGATCTTTTGGGTCTAACCAGTAAGAAGGCTTGGCAAAACCCGACCAGGGCTGCATGGGATAAATAGTTGCCTTGGGAAATAACTGCTTAAAGGCACTGGGCACATAACCGCCAAAGGCGGGGGTAATTGGGCGAATTCCCAGAGCTTTAAGCCGCTTGAGTATTTTTATTTGCAGGTTTTTTTTGCCTTGAATCCACGCCTGAGTAATGGGCGGCATATGGCCTTCAATATTACCCATGCGCTGCCAGGGCGCAAACGCCGGGCCGGAAAAATAATCTTGGAGTTGCGCTTCAGATACACCGAACTCGCGCCACAAGGCTTGCCAAACATACTCCTGCCCTTCCATAGCAATAAGCCTATTCACACCGTGTAAAGCCATCCAGTCAATTTCTTTTTGCCAGCGCGACCAAGACCACCAGGGACTGGAATAACCGTAGGCACACACATTTAAATACACCCGCTCGGCCACCAACGAGCGCGACTCATAGCTGGCTAATGCGGGGAATTGCTCGGGAATGGCGCGATAACTGCCTTCCCAACTGGAGGAAAACGCGCCGACCTCTCTGAGAAAGTGGTAAGCGCCATAGGCCAGGCCCGAAGTAGAGTTGGCGACGATGCGTGCCCTGCCCGCCTCGCTGGATACCTGAAACCAGTCGTTGGCCTTTGGATCGCCGCTCAATTCCAGAACCAAATTACCCAGTGAATGACCGGTGGCGCGCTGCAATAACTCGCGCACCGCTTGCGGATTATCGCTAAACGCGCTGTTGCTAGCCAGCAGTAATAGGCTGAACAGATAGCGCTGCAGGGCCACAGTAGCGGCTAATTTTGGCCTTTGGCAAATAACTTTCCAGGCGGGCCTAGGGATTTTGATTACCAAGTTCTTCATTGCGTGATTGCCGCCGCTAAAAAATAAAAAAAGCCCCAGAGACGCGGGGCAAAACTGCTGTTAAGCAGAGCTAAATTTGGTAGTTAAAATTGGTGGCTAAAATTGGTAGCTAAAGCCCACATAGTAGTGGGTACCCAACACGCTTAGTGTTTGAAACACATCGTGACTATCGCGGTAGGCTTCTTCATTATTAGAGAAAATATTCAGGGCGCCTAGGTTAAATTTCAAATTATCGTTAAATTGCCAAATCGCGCTAACATCAACCTGATCGCGACCGTCCACCATCCGACCCTCGCGGGCAAAAAAGCTCGCCGCAGAATCCGGTTGCAAATACGGGCTGCGATGATTTAAAGCGGCGCGCACACTAATTGCGTCGTTTTCCCAATACCCAGTGATATTCCAGGTTTCTTCGGAAAGATCCGCCAAGCGAAAACCGTCGGCGTCGTTATCGGCGGAAATATGTGTGTAATTGGCAATTAAACCAAAGCCGGCCAGTGGCAGTATACCGTCGAGCCCCTGCTGCACACCCACCTCGTAACCTTCAATCGCAGTGGTATCGTCGGCGTTAAAGGTGCTGGTAATCTGATAGCTGTCGCCATTGGCATCGAGACAATCGGAACCCGCGCCGCCACTTAAGGCTACGCCCCGGTACTGCGCCGGGCAAATAACCTGAGACACGCTGCCGTTTTGCACCGACTTATAGAACAAGTTAAGAGTTAAGCCGGCGCTCGCGCCGTAGTACCACTCCAGCCCTAAATCCACTTGCTCGGCGGTGAGCGGCTTTAAGTCTGGCTGCCCCAAATTGACAGTGTATACCCGCTGCTCCCCCTCCACACTGGTTTGCTCGGTGGGCGCCAACGAGGTGCGCCGGGTAATAATGGGTCGTACCAGTACCTCGGCGGCGGCAAAACGCAATTGCACTTGCTCACCCAGCTCTAACACCGTATTTAACGAAGGCAGTAAATTACTGTAGTCAAAATTATTTTCCTGTTGCCCAAGTAGCGTGCGCGCCTCGCCGTCGTTTTCTGGTGCGGGCCCGGTTAAATTGCTGGTCAAATTACGCTCGGTAGTTTCGTAACGCACACCCACATCGCCGCGCAATACAAGAGCGCCGCTTTGCCATTCAAAATCGGCTTTAAGGTAGCTTGCGAAAATATCCCGCTCTAGGGCATAGCTATCTTGGTAAATTTGCCGCAGCGGAATTTCCACTCCTTCCGCCTGTAAAAACGATTCATAGGCTTGGATATCCGGTGCTATCCACGCGTGGGGAATACGCATTTCGCCGTTGGCAAAATCCCTCACTTGAAAATTAAATTCTGACATTGGCGGCAGGTCTTCGGGCTCAGCCTCGCCGTAAACATAGCGGTCGCGGCGTTTGGTATCGCGTTCAAACTCTTCGCCACGGTATTTAAGACCGCCCGAAAACTTGTTAAATATTCCCCATTGCAATTCGCGCTGTACATCTAACTGCAAGGCGGTTTCCGAAGAGTCCACCACCCGGTAAGCGCCATTGGGGTACTCATTGCGCAACAGTGGCTGGTTTTCGCGGTGAGTGTACAATTCGGCGGAAGCCAGGTCGGTACCCGGGGTAGAAAATAACACATCGTCGCGCCGGGCCATATTCAAGCGTATTTCCGGAATTAACACCCCCAAAATGGCAGCGGTTTCGGTTTCTTCGGCGCGACCGCCCGTATAGTGTGCAATGCCGTTCACCGCCCAAGCATCGTTA
Source organism: Cellvibrionaceae bacterium (assembly GCA_019634095.1). Classification (GTDB taxonomy): domain Bacteria; phylum Pseudomonadota; class Gammaproteobacteria; order Pseudomonadales; family Cellvibrionaceae; genus JAHQVY01. The sequence continues at coordinate 1,670 of JAHQVY010000326.1, read as the reverse complement.
AGCCATTTAAAATCGGCGGTGATTGCGCGACTTTGCAAATCGCGATCTTCTAACTGACGGTTATTCTCCAGTAGCGAATTACTCACATCCACTTGCCGGTAATAGCCGTTTTCTAACTGGCTAAATTCAATGTTGCTGTAATCGCGAAACAGTAAAAACACCTGCTGGTTTAAATCTTGGTTAATGCTATCGGCGGCGTAAACCGCGTTGAGACCAAGCTCGAAATTATCGCTGGCATACCACTGTACACCGGCGTTTAGCATGAGGCGCTCGGTTTCACGATCAATACGCCGCAAGCGCACCCGGCGCGCGTAGTCGTTGCTTTGGTCATCCTGCAACCAGCGAGCCACCCAAAAATTATCGACCCGATCATCTAAGCGTTGATACCCAGCATTCAATAAAATGCCCAAGGTGTCATCGGCAAATTGATCGATATAGGTAACATTCATCTTCGGCGTTATATCTGTTGAAGCGGCAAACTCCGACTGCTGCGCTTTAGCAGAAAATAAACGTTGCGTTTCGGAAAAGTCGAGCGGTTTTGCGGTATTAATATTAATAGTGCCGGCAAGGCCCCCGGCGTCCATATCGGCAGAAGGAGATTTAATCACTTCAATACCCGTTGCCAGCTCAGTTTGAATAATATCGAAGCGAAAACCGCTGGTAAAATCGGCACTTTTAAAGGCTTGGCCATTCAAAGTGGTTTCGGAAAACTGTGGCCCCAAACCGCGAATGCTAATCATGGCACCGCGGCCATTAACATTGGAAATTTGCACACCGGGAATGCGCTGAATGGCTTCGGCTATATTTTCACTGGGAAAACTGCCTAAATCTTTTGCCGAAATCGCATCCGCCACTTTGTTGGACTGCCGCTTTATTTCCAGTGCATCTTGCAAGCTGCGCTGAAAAATCCCCGCAACCACCACCTCTTCAATTTCCGCTGCTGTTGCCGACGTAAAATAGCAGGTGGCCAACGTTGCATACAGCAATTTTTTTGGGGTTTTAATATTTTCACTTACAGACATAAACCACTCCCAAGCCCGCTTTTAAAACGCTACATTTTATTCGCTCGCCGCGGCCACTATCACCTTGGCGCGGCGAGCATCAAAACTCACTCTGCCAAGTTCACCACCATGCGAGCCTCTGCCGCTTTGTCGAGCATCTGCTGACAGCGCCCCGCTAAGGTCGCCGCCAGCCCAAGCTGGGTGACCACCCCACACGCAAGGAATCGCTCAGTTGAATTTGAGGCTAAAATATCCTCGACTGTCAACCTTGTAAAATGCATTTTTAAACGACTTTTCACGCACTATGGCTGCCACAGCGCACAAACAAAAGCAGCAACCCCAGGAAAAAATATGATGCCGACCGCTGTACATTTTTTGTCGTATTCGTTAGCGGCGTACTTTGCATAAAGCTGACATTAAGCGCAAAAACCCGGAATAACTATGCCCTTGGCTGCGGCAAAGTTGCGCAAATGCTTTGCGGGCTTGCAGGGGAAAAACGCCTTAATTTGGCGCTTGATTGACAGCGACTTTTAACCTAAATAAATCAGTTGGATCGTAGCGAGGGCGTTCAAGGGGCTGAAATTAGAGTGAATTTTTTAACTTTTGCGGCAAATTCGTAGTCACTCTACGGGTGCAGCCGCAAAATTGAAAAAACGCTTTAATTTCAGT
>JAHQVY010000325.1 GCA_019634095.1 Cellvibrionaceae bacterium | reverse complement strand
TTGACAAAGCCATCGATGCAAAGACTAAAGCGGTGTTTTGCGAGTCTATTGGCAACCCCGCAGGCAACGTTGTCGATATTGCCCGTCTGGCGGAAATTGCCGACAAACACGGTGTGCCCTTAATTGTCGATAACACGGTGGCTACTCCTTACCTGTGCCGGCCCTTCGATTTGGGCGCCCATATTGTGGTGCACTCACTCACCAAATATATTGGCGGCCACGGCACTTCTATCGGCGGGGTTATTGTCGACTCCGGGCGTTTCGACTGGGTGGCGAATAAGCAGCGTTTTGCGGTTTTGAATGAACCCGATCCGTCCTATCACGGTGTGGTGTATACCGAGGCTCTGGGAGAGGCTGCCTATATTGGCCGCTGCCGTGTGGTGCCGTTGCGCAACACTGGGGCTGCTATTTCGCCGATGAATGCCTTCCAAATTCTGCAGGGCTTGGAGACCCTGGGTTTACGCATGGACCGCCACTGCGAAAATGCTTTGAAGCTGGCGCAGTATCTGAAGACTCACCCCAAGGTTGCCTGGGTAAACTACGCCAGTTTGCCCGATAGCCCCGACTACGAACGCTGCGAAAAGATTGTTGGCGGCCGCGCCTCGGGAATTTTGAGCTTTGGCATAGTTGGCGGCTTTGAGGCCTGTGCGAAATTTATCGATTCTCTGAATATGATCCTGCGTTTAGTGAATATCGGTGATGCCAAATCCTTGGCCTGTCACCCGGCGTCCACTACCCATCGCCAACTCAACAAAGAGGAATTGGTTAAAGCCGGGGTGTCGGTGGATTTAGTCCGAATTTCCGTGGGCATTGAGCACATCGATGACATTATTAACGATGTCTCCCAGGCCCTAGAACAGGCTTAGTGGGCCAGCATGCGCAAGCAGCGGAACATCCGCCTCAGTCACTGGGCAAAGCGGCGATTATGCTTTGGGTCAGCTCACTCAATTGGCCAACTTGTGCCAATCCGGTCATTTTTTGCCGCAGTATGCTGGTAAAGGTTTGTGCAACTTGTAACTTTGCCTCTGCGCTGGCTATTTCGCGGGCGTTGAGTAAAAACAAATCGCTGTCGCCGGCTTGAAAGCGCTGCATTTCGACCTTGGCCAGCTTTTCAGTCAGTGCCGCCTGTTGCTTGCGCAGTTGCAGCAGTTTTTGCTGGTTGCGCAACTGCGTTTCTTGCTGCAGCAACATGTTATTTAGGTATTCCCGAGTTAATTGCTGCTCGCTGTTTACCGCCTTAATTTCCGCTTCCACTGCGCGCAGTTTGCCTTTGGCCTTGCGCCGTTCAATGGGCGCTGTGAACTTGAGCCCCAGATACGATTCATTGCCCTGCAAGGTTTCTGAACCCTCGCCGAGGTCTCGCGCCAAGGTGAGCTGGACATCCAATTCGGGTAACAGATCGCCTCGCGACAATTTGCGCTGGCTTTGCAATTGCCGCGCGCGCAAATTCAAGGCTTGCACTCTGGGGTGTTGGTTAATGTTAATGTTCAAATTCGCTAATGCCTGATCCAGTGCGCGGGACAACGAATCCAGGGCCGCAGGCTGCGTTGTGCTGCTGATCTGAATAGGTTGACCCTGATTGTCTCTGCGGTAAAGGCTCAATTTCAAACTGGCCAAGTCGAGTTTTTGCCGCAATTCGATAACTTTGGCGCTTCGCGAGAACAGGGTGCTTTCAAACTCCAGCTCCACAACTTGCGCCAGGTCGCCACTGGTCACCCGTTGGGTAATACCGACTTTGCGGGTTTCTGCCAGCTGCAGCAGCTGTTGTGCCACACTTAATTCGCGGTGACTGAGGTACCAACTGAGATAGGCCTGCGCCGCCTCCGCCAGCAGATCGTTAAGGCTTAAGCGCTGTAACTCACCTTCCAGGGCCACGCCTATGGATGCTTCTTGCAGTGCTTGTCGCTTAGGGTCCATCGCGCGGTTGCGCAGCAGGGAAAGGCTCAGTTTTAAATTCGGCTCGCCCTTGTCTAGGGTGCGGTATTCGTCTTCGTACACCGGCAAGGTGCCTTCTGAATTGCGATAGCCAACTTGCAGCTTGGCGTTGGCAAAAGCCAGCTGCCGCGACAGGTATTGTTGAGAAAACCAGCCGTCATAGTAACCGCTACCGCGGCTTTGATGGCGGTGTTCCAGCTGCAAATCGAAGGCGCCTTCCGCCTGCTGTTGCTTAGCTTGTCGCTGTTCCAATTTCGCTTGCAACATCTCTGTTTTGGGGTGATACGCCAGGGTATTTACCAGTATTTCGGCAAGGGAGATGGCGGGTTGAACGGCGCTGTCCGTTTCATCCGCGCTAATGGACACACTGGCCAGCAGCAAGCCGCTCGCGATACAGGCGCGTATCCGGTTTATTAGAGACATCATTTACTGGGCTTCACTATCGGGATCGGGGCGAGAACGGTATTTCGGCGGAAAATTATTCAGTTGGCGCCAAACTTCGTAGCCCAGGCGCACTTCCTCCAACAGTATCCAACCACGGGCTTTGCTGCCCAGGCGCACGAAATTGGCGTCGGGCCAAGCCTCGTCGTTGGTGTCTTGGGTAATCCACACATTGAAGCGCCCGTTGGCATTGGCCACGGGTTCTATGAAATCGACGATACCGGGAAAGGTGCCGATTGCCGACGAGGGCCAGCCGCTAAACTGGAACACTGGCCAACCTTCAAAGTGGAGGCGAACTTTGCGCCCTTTTTGCACCAGCGGCGCGTTGATGCCGTTAACTTCAATCACCACCGAGCGCTCGACATCATCGGGGATAAACATCGCCAGTACGTCGCCAATTTTTACCGAGGTGGCATCGCCGCCGTTGCGCAGTCGATTAACGACCCCGTTTTCTGGTGCGTACATGGTTTGCTTCGATTGGCGCGCAATAACGGTCTTAGCTTTTAATAATTCCGCTTCCAGTGCGGACGCTTTGGTTTTGGCTTCTTGCAGTTTTATTTGGGCTTGGTCCCGTTGTCGCAGCGAAGATAAACCCTGCTCGGCGAGTTGCTGCTGACGGACATACTCTTTCTCCGCCGCACTAACCGTAATACTCAAAGCCTGTTGTTGGTGCTGGAGTGTGGTCAGCTCCGCCTCGAGCCGCCGCAGTAGCATTGGATCCTGGTCGATAAGCGTCACAATGGCTTGGCCTTTGGCTACTTTTTCTCCCTCTCGCACATGCCATTGATCTATTTGGCCCGGCACCAGTGCCGAAATTGCCTGGGTGCGATTGGCGGGGTCTGCTGTAGTGACATAGCCCCAGCCCTGCGCAGTTTGAACCCATGGAACCATCGAGCCGACTACGAGTACGGCCGCGGTTAACAGCAGAATAAAACCCAGAGCGTGGTTCCCGGAGTAATTCAGCTTCAGCTGTTGCAATGTTTGCATTTGTTGCATGTAGTCGCGGTACAGCATTATGCGTTTCCTAACTGCAACTGCCAATCCAGACAGAGACAGTAATCAAAGACAGAAATATCCGGATGGTTGGAAAAATAAAGCACCGTGAATGCCTGTTTTTCAAGGCGTTCGAGCAGCGTCTTTAAGTCGTCCAAGGGCATGTTGTCGAAGTATTGAGTGAGAATAACCACCTTGGGTTGCGATAACAGCGCGGCTGCTAACTTGAGCAGCAGAAATTCATGGGGCAAAAAAGGCGCACCCAAGGGAGACATCAAGGTGCCTAGGCCTTTGGGCAGCCGTTCCACGGCCTCGGACAGACCCACCGTGGCAAGGGCACTTTCCATATCGGATACCTCACAACCGGGGGCGCTCATGGTGAGGAAATATTGCAGGCTACATTCGATAATAAGAGAGCGGTCGATTACTGCCACCGCTTGACGCAGTGTCTGAACGTTAAGGTCCCTCAGGTCTCTACCACCCAATTTTATCCAGCCGCGCTGTGGCTCCATATCACTCTTCAGCAATTTGATGATGGCTCGTTGTAACCACGGGTGCCGTGTCACCACAAAGCACTTGATGCCCGATGCTACGGTGTTGTGCATATGGAGCTTGCCGTAACCTATATCGAGTTCCGCTTGATGAAATTCCAGGGTACTGGAGGCGCTATCCAAATGGCGTTTGCCGTTAAGTTGCTTTTCCAGTGGCAAGCTCAATACCTGGGAGAGCTCTTCGGCGGCACCGCAAAGCTCATAAAAGACTTTTAAGTAGCTCGAGGCCTGGGACAAACCGAAAAAGATGGTGGTTAAAATCAACTCGGCCGCCACCAGCTGCCCAATGGAAAGCTCTCCGCGTATCACCAGCACCCCACCTATGCCCAGCAAGGCACTGCTGGCGAGCGCATAGAGTAGTAACAGCGCGATGGTTTGCCTAAACGTGTAGTGAAAGTGGCTTTGGTGAGCGGCGACATAGTCTCTGGCAGTAGAGTTGGTGCGCTCGCCGGCGTAGCGAATTTGTTGGCTGGATTTAAAAAACGTATGGGCAGCAGAGAGGTCGCCCAGCCATTTTGCCGTGGTGTATTTGGCGCGCGATAGCTGCACCGCGGTGCGTACCGCGCCGTTACCCCAGATCAACCAAATACAGACCAAGGTAAGGATGAAAATTAGGCTGAATACAAAGAATACCGGGTGGTAAAACGACACCAGTGCCGTGCCCACCAAGGTTTGCAGGCAGAGGGCGAAACCGTCTATCACCAAGGGAGGAATGTTTTTTTGAAAGGTGCCGATATCAAAAAAGCGATTGGTTATATCGACGTTGCGCCGGCCTTCGAAGTAGGCATTGTCTGCCATCAAGGTGCGAACACTAATTTCAGCCGTCAAACGGGCGTAAATATGCCGCTCGTAACGCTCCATGATGTGGGTTCGCAGTGCGCTGAACAAACCCGACAAACTCAAAGTGGCAAACAGTAAAGTCGCCAGGGTGACCACCGCACTTACCGATGCAGTATTCACTACGCTGTTTATGAGCATTTGCACCGCGATGGGCACCGCTAAGGTAAGCAAGCTGATTGCGATGCCGTAGGCGATGGCGACTTTAAAAAAGCCCGTTTCGGGAATAATGATTTCTTTGACTAAGCTGCGAACGAAATCCGTACCGACCTCATGAGAATCCGACTGCATCAACGGAGTGCCCTAATTGACTGTTACTAGATACGCTGGTTGGGTTGACAACATGACAAAGGTATAATCTAGCAAAGTTACACCCTGACAAAGTTATACCCTGACAAAGTTACAAGGTTTGACCAGTGCGCTGGTTAGTGGTTCTTACTATTTACTCCCTGCTCATTGTTTGATCGCCGCATGCCCTTTTAGTTTGGCGCGCAATATTATGAAATTGTTAGCGCCCAGTAAATTAATGATTAATAAAAACGCTTTGAAAACATAGATAATCTTGGCGGTTTTATGATTTAAATACACGCGTTAGCCATTATCGCGGCATCGCTCTATCGAGCTAAAGCTCCACGTCTACGACACTAAAAGCCCCTCGCTGCCAGTTAATATTAGCGTAGATATTTGTTTTGACGGCTGCGGGAGTTGTGGGTGACGCAACTCCGATGGCGATCATTTTTTCGAGCTGACAAGGTCCATTACTGAATTGCGCTAACTTGAAAACAATAGCGTTTTCGCTTGCTGTCTTTAGTGTTAGGGGCATTAACCGTATGTGCTGCCCTAGCCGGCTAACGCACAAATGCTGGGTTTAAAATCTGCCGCAAAGACTATACAAACGTTTCAAGAAGAATAGTGTCTGCAGTTATGGAAAATAGAGGCCACCGACGATTTATGGTTGAATAAGCGACGTATTGCTCAACTGCAACACCCCCTGCTCCGACGGCGACACCAACCAAAACCCTTAATCTATTAAAGGCAAATTTATTAAGTTGGTTTACTTTGTTGTTGTCAATGCAAAGTATCACCGTCGCTCGTTTTTGCTACTCACCGAGTTTTATTATCCTAAATTAATCAGTTGGATCGTAGCGAGGGCGTCCAAGGG